>JBHENS010000017.1:23504-23859 GCA_046261955.1 Nitrososphaeraceae archaeon
CATTTTGTTTCCTCTTGAAGTAACGTCCCAAATGATTTACAATTGGACGCAAAATTATGGACATGAGATGAATGAGGTTGGTATAAGTGCAGATGTT
Source organism: Nitrososphaeraceae archaeon (assembly GCA_046261955.1). GTDB lineage: Archaea > Thermoproteota > Nitrososphaeria > Nitrososphaerales > Nitrososphaeraceae > TA-21. The sequence goes on from JBHENS010000017.1 coordinate 23,602, forward strand.
ATTTTAGATGGTAAAAATTCTGAATTTGAAAGTCTGGCTAATAGTTGTAAGGTTGTGTACGCAAATTTCTCCAAAATGATATCTGCCTATAGAAATGGAAAAAGGAATTCACTGATGAATTGATACGATCATTAAAATGCTGTCCAAAAAGTTGTAGGATGAATCACTATGTCAGAGATGAAGCAGATAAGTGGACAGGACATAAAGTGTGATCGAGCGTGGACAATCTAACACTTAAAAACCAAAGTATACAGAAAT
>JBHENS010000018.1:0-23719 GCA_046261955.1 Nitrososphaeraceae archaeon
GCTACAAAGTGACTGTATAACCACCAATGAGCTGGTGTAAATGCGCTGTCTCTAATAGCGGTTTGATGTAGAGATCCATCAACAAAGTTGTCCACTTCTACGGATGCTGCGATTGAACCCAGCATGATAACCATAATGTAGATTTTCTTTAGTCTTTGGATTTCTACTTCTTTTGGAATTAGAGCCGGCATCTGTGCCATTTTAGTCCATCGATACTTCGTTGATCCTTTATAATAACTTGAAGATATAGAAATTATATAATAATGTATAAAATTTGTAAGAGAATCACCGTATCATGATAATTATTACCTTATCTTTGAGCAAAGATCATTTAAAATTTACGAAATATAAGATAATCAGCTATGATAATCACCATTGATAATCTTTAATACTAGAATAAGCAGTAATAAATGATTACTCCCATTTTTTCCTATTTATGATCTGGATCCCCGCTACATAATATATAAATTATTTTCATTTGAAGACACAATCATGAATTTGGATGGTAAAAGTAAGGTGAAAATATTACTACTTTTTACGATTACAATGTTTTCTGCTCCTACCGTAGCTCACGGAACAGAAACATCAGGAAATGCATCAGGTACAATTAGCTGTCCTGATGGCAAGTCAGCAAAGGGCGAACTTTCATTTACAGCATTTATGAACGATTCTCCTATCTATGGAAGTTGGGAAGTAGTTCTCGGTGGTTCTTCAGATGATAATAACAGTAACGGCGGATTTCTTGATTCGGGAAAAATTGACAAGAAAAACTATGATTTAGAGGGTAAGGAGACAACCAGTAATATTTGTGATTTAGAGAAAAAAGGAAATGTTTCAATACATGGAGACTGTGGAAATAAAGCAAAAATCCAGGTTCGAGCTGATTCTGGTTGGAAAGGAACTTTTGAGGGGGATATTGACTGTGGTTAGGTCTAGTTCATTCTATTACTATGTGTAAATGACACTCTGAGACAAGAAAGCCATCTTGGAAATTATGTATTTTTAAAATACTATTTATTTACGACATTTTTTTCAAAGAATGTATTTGCGTAAGGGTAAGATTATCGTTATAGAGGGAATTGACAAGGCTGGAAAAACAACACAGGCGAAATTACTGCAAAAAAAATTAAGGAAGTGTGTCAAGTTTGATTTTCCTGATTACTCTACCCCTGCAGGTAAAGAGATAGAGAAATTCCTTGATGGAAAAAGAAACTACTCAGATGAGGTGAAAATGATACTGTTATCTGCAAATAGATGGGAGAAAAAGGCAGAAATAGAAAAAGTAATTGGTAAGGGAACTACGATTATCATGAACAGATATTATCAATCTAATCTGGTCTATGGAATGTCAAAGGGATTGAAATTAGACTGGCTTCTCGCATTGGACAAAGGCTTACCGAGGGCCGACCTTGTAATAGTAATAGATATCAAAACTAACACCCTGGTTACCAGATCTAAAAATAGTATAGTTGATACCTTTGAAAAAGACGTGGAGCTGATTAGGAAGGTAAAGAAAAATTATAGAATTCTTGCAAATAAATTCAACTGGCGCATTATTGATGGAGAAAAGTCAGTCGATGATGTTCATAACCAAGTACTGAAAATAGTAAAAAAGTTTGTGAAAATTTAATTCAGTGTGGCTCTAATTCTATCTTGTCGAAATGAAATTCGTTGGAGAAATTGCTGATCCTATTCACAAGTTTATTAGATTTACAGAGCTGGAAAAAAAGATAATTGATTCAGTTGTTTTTCAAAGATTAAGAAGAATCAAGCAATTGGCAGGTGCTCATCTAGTATACCCTGCTGCCCAGCATTCAAGATTTGAACATTCTCTTGGAACCATGCACGTAGCAGGCTTGGCAGGCGAACATCTATTTTCAATAGGCGCCATAGAAAAAGAATCAATTCAAGAACTACGAGTAGCTTCTCTCTTGCATGATATTGGTCATGGACCTTTTTCCCATCTGTTTGAAGAAGCACTAAAGGTTACAGGCAACAAGAATCATGAAACAATCGGAGCAGAAATAATTTGTAAGACTGAATTGAGCGATATTGTTTCAGGATTTGGATATTCTCCGAAAAGCATAAGCGATATTTCTTTTGGGAATTCAAAAGTAAAATTCAAAAATGAAATAATTTCAGGGAGCCTTTCAGCAGATCTCATGGATTATCTTCCAAGGGATGGTTTTTTTACAGGAGTAGAATACGGAAAAGTAGATTATAACAGGATTATTAATTCATTCAGGGTAACTGACAATGAGAGTTTGGCTCTGGATATTTCATCCTTTTACTCTTTTGAATCTATGATGATTTCAAGATTCGAAATGTTCCGTGCTGTTTATTTTCACAAGACAGTGCGATCTGCTGAAGTAATGCTTCTTCATTCTATCTTGCTCTCAAGTGAGGCATTGAATCTCAGTAAATTATCCTTAGATGATTATCTGAAACTAACTGATGATAGCATACTGTGGATGATTTCTTCATCACAAAATAATAAAATTGCAAAAGAAATGATTTCAAACTTCCTGGAAAGGAAATTACTGAAATGTCTGTACGAGAGATTTATTCGTAAGAGAGATAATTATACAAAATTAAATAGAGATAAAATTGAGGAATTGAGATTGAAAATAGCAAGATTAGCAAATATTGATGAAAGGAAAATTTTTCTTGATACGTATGGCATTTCTCTTGTTCCACTTGCCCCAAACAAGAAAGAAATGAAATCAATACTTCTTGTTAGTGAGGACGAATTCTTTAAACAACCAGTTTCTAATTTCCCATTGGTAAATTCAATAACAGGCTATCTTGATATGATAAGAGTATATACTAACCATAAGGATCGAAAAAACATTACAAATATATCAAAAGATGTATTAGATAAGGAGCTGCCAGAAAAATAATGAGCATCTCCAATAAGGTTTCAAAACATAGAAAAATTCTAGTCATTAAATTAAGTGGTAGTGTTTTTAATTTTAACACCACCTCAAAGTCTCTAAAGGAATACGCTCAAGTTTTGCAAGATATACAAACCAAAGTGCAACCAGTTGTAGTATCTGGTGGTGGAATAATTGCAAGGCATTACGTTAATTTGGCAAGATCATTAGGATCTGATGAGAGCAGTCTTGACGTAATGGGCATAGAAATATCCAGACTAAATGCAATGTTGCTTTCTGCAGCTCTCGGAGATTCTGTTTATCCAGTAATTCCTTCAAATCTTGAGGAAATTAGTATTGCTTGCCAATCAGGAAAGATAATAGTCAGTGGTGGACTTCATCCAGGTCAGAGTACAAATGCTACGGCGGCGCTTATTTGCGAGAAAATTAAGGCTGATAGATTCCTGAATGCAACAGATGTCGATGGAATTTATGATTCTGATCCAAAGAAGAACACAAAGGCAAAAATGTTTAAGGAAATTACTATAAAAAAATGTCTAGACTTGTTGAATACCGAGAGCACTCAGGCCGGTAATTATGACCTCATGGACATTGTTGCAATGAAGGTAGTTGAAAGATCAAAGATTCTTACATGGGTAATAAAATCAGACCCTAAGGTTATTAGAAATCTCATCATGAAAAATAGTCAAACTGGAACAAGGATTACTATTTAGAGTAGTTGCATGATTCTATCCTGCAATTATTATGACTGTTTCTGTTTTAGTTTCGTAATATAGTCTTATATCAAAAGGATTAGTTATTAGATGTATTATAACGGGTAACTTTAACGAGTAACGTTTACTAACCGTAGACTTCAATTTATTAATTGCTAGGTATTGTAACCGTGGCGTCCTACTAAAATACAAGGTTGTTTATGATACCGTCTTAATCTGACCCTTAAATTCTTGAATACCATCATCTAGCATTTTCTTATATGCTTCAATGGCTTTTTCCTTTGGTAACGGTCTTGATTGGGCTTTTGCATAACCATCAATATCACACAGAAATATCATTGCCTCAGATTCTCTTTCCATTTTACCAACCAGCATTTCTTCACCTACCGGAGCAAATCCATTGCCATCTTGTTTTGTAGTGTATGTTAACATGGCATAGCCAGTGTAATCAAACAGCTTTAACTGAGCTTTCTTGGATCTTTCATGGCCAATGAAAGATGCCTTGTGATATTGCATGAACTCATATTGTGCTTTACCTTCTAAAAGTATTTACCTGCATTCAATCATTTTTGCAGTCTTTGGATTTGCTTAAAATAACTCGTTTATACCTGATAATAATAAGCGCTGAGTATGCATGACCAAGCAGTGAACTATCAATATAATTATTATATGCAGATTACTTATTTTCGGACATTGTAATGTCGTCATCTGGGATGTCAATAGCCGAGCATTTTGATGAATTGAGAATAAGGATAATTCACATTGTAATATGCATTGCAGTAATAACCATTTTTTCAATGAGTTTTAGCATAAAAACAACAATTCTACCTATTGCACTTCCATCCCAGGATGCAGGTCAACAAGAGAATCTCAAAATTTATTATCCATTTCCTGATCCGCTTGACAATGTAGCACTCCAGCTGACTAGTTACATGAAGGATACATTACTTCCATCAGGAGTAAAGCTTATTCAAATTGCTCCCGGTCAGGTGTTCTTTGCTCAGATTCACATCTCCTTGCTAATTGGCTTGATATGCTCCCTGCCAATTGTAATCAGAGAAATATTTGGCTTTATTTCTCCTGCGTTTGATCAAACAAAAAACAATAGAAAGTCATTTTCAAAAATTAATCTTTTCAAAGTAATATCACCAATGTTTCTTTTGTTCTTACTTGGCGTTGTTTTCTCATATGTGCTTGTGATTCCTTTTACTCTTAACTTTCTATACAAGTATGGTGAGTCAATAGGCGCTGAAACATTTCTGACAGTTAGCGATTTCATAACATTTGTATTGCAATTCATATTGGGATTTGGCATTGCGTTTCAGCTTCCAGTTCTGATGTATGTGCTATCTCTAAGTGGCCTGACTGATTCAAAATTCTGGCAAAGAAACTTTAGATACGCAATAATAATCATAACAGTATTTGGTGCAATAATAACACCAGATGGAAGCGGTGTCACAATGTGGTTCATTGCATTACCCATGATTGCCCTATACGCTGTTGGCATTATTGCCATTAGACGAAAAGAAGATAATGTAATAACTGCTTGACGTATTGCATGGTCTAAATTTACCTGCCACAAATAAAAATCCAAGATAATAGTAGCAAAAGATAATTATCCATTTTCCATATTTGAAACTATTCGCAGTGAATTAAATTGGATCAATCATCACTTCTTCAAAACGATAAAGATAAACAATATTTGAGTTATTGGAAGGAGCTTCCTGAAAATACTCGAGTCATGTTGATATCAGCAATTTATTCTGGTGAAAATCAAAAAGTTCAATTAAAATTCTATGATCCTAATTTACATGTGATATATTTTTGGCAGGATAAGACTGATCACAAGCCATATTGTTATACTAAACTGGAATACCAAAAAAGAGCAGAAGAAATCGCAGCTATTGAAAAGAAATTTGAGCTAAAGATAATTCCAAAAATGGATCTAATGTCGGATAAAGAAATTCAAACAATAAAAATAATTGCTCCAGATCCACTGTCGATAGGTGGAAAGGGCGGCATTAGAGAAAAACTCAATGTATGGGAGGCCAACATAAAATATCATGAAAACTATCTTTATGATACTAGGCTAATTCCAGGTTCATACTACAAGAGGGAAGGAGACAAAATAATTGAAGATCCCTATAAAATGTCAGACATTGTCTACAATGCCCTGAAAAATTTTCTATGGGATAAAATCTTGGAGAGCAAGGAGGCAAGAAATGACAAGTATAGAGAATACGTAAGAGAATGGGCAGATCTACTTAATCAACCAATTCCAGAAATGAAAAGAATAGCACTTGATATTGAAGTGGATTCAGAGGAGGGACGGATGCCAGTTCCTAAGGAACATGATAGAAAAATTACTGCAGTAGGGATCGTATCAAATGATGGCTTTAGAAAAGTACTTCTTCTTGAACAAGATAAAAATCCCAATGATGGAACAGCCCTAATTCCAGAGGCAGAAATGTGCAAGACTGAGAAAGAACTTTTGGAAAAGACCTTTGAGATAATTTGGTCATACAGTGTCTTGGTTACCTTTAATGGTGATGATTTTGATCTTCCTTATCTCTATGAAAGATCTCAAGATCCAGCAATTGATCCTACAAACCATACCATTATACCAAAGGAAGAAATCCCATTACTTGTAAAACGAGATTCATTTATCAAGAAAGGCATCCAGGCAGAACCAGTACAACTAAAACACGGAGTGCATATTGATCTATTTAGAACATTTCAGAATAGATCTATTCAGATTTATGCGTTTAGCCACAAATATTCTGAATTCAGATTAAATGCAATATCCGAAGCTCTTCTAAATGACAGTAAAATTGAATTTGATGGGAACATAAGCGATCTGCCAATCCAAAAATTGGCTCAATACTGTCTAAAAGATACAGAACTGACATTTAGACTTACAAGCTTTAATGATAATCTCTTACTAAAATTATTATTTGCAATCGCTAGGATATCCAGACTTTCAATCGAAGATCTTTCTAGGGTAGGTGTGAACCAATGGATTAGGGGAATGCTATTTTATGAGCACAGAAAAATAAATGCGCTGATTCCCCATAGCGAGGAGTTGCGATACAAGGGTCAAGCGTCTAGCGAAGCAATAATAAAAGAAAAAAAGTATAGAGGAGGTCTTGTAGTTGAACCCACTCCAGGAATTCACTTCAATGTATCGGTAGTTGATTTTGCCAGTCTATATCCCAGTATTATAAAGGTCCATAATCTATCCTACGAAACAGTAAACTGTCCCCATGAATCGTGCAGTCAGGATCCTGATCAAAAAATCCCTGATACGTCATACTGGACATGTAAGGAGAAAAAAGGAATAACCTCACTTTTAATAGGCTCGCTTCGAGATCTTCGGGTCAATTACTACAAACAACTATCAAAAGACAAAACAATCTCACCTGAAGAACGACAACTCTATACGGTAGTAAGTCAGGCAATTAAGGTTATTCTCAATGCAAGCTACGGAGTAATGGGTGCTGAAATATTTCCACTCTATTGTCTTCCTGTTGCTGATGCTACGGCAGCTATTGGGAGAAATATTATCACAAAAACAATAGAGAAATGCAGAGATTCGGGCGTAGCGGTTGTCTATGGTGATACAGATTCATTGTTTTTGAGAGATCCTTCAGAGGGTAACGTAGAAGAAATTTCAAAATGGGCAAAAACCAATCAGGGTGTAGACTTGGAACTTGATAAAGAATATCGCTATGTTGTATTTAATAATCTAAAGAAAAATTATATTGGCGTCCTCAAAGATGGGACTGTAGATGTAAAGGGACTAACAGGGAAGAAATCTCATACACCTGCTTTCATTAGAAAAACCTTTTACAGTATGTTGGATATACTTGGTAAAGTTAATACTGAAAAAGATTTTGATAGCGCTAGAGAGAAAATTAAAGATATTGTTAAAGAAAGCGCGAAAAAATTAGAATCAAATGAATATCCTTTGGAGGAACTTTCTTTTAATGTAATGATAAACAAATCTCCGGAAAAATATGGAAAAAGGACATCTGAAAACATAAGAATAACTTCCATAGATGGACGTGATTCTACTACCAATTCAATCAAGGGTATCCCTCAGCATATAAAGGCAGCAAGGTTATTTTCAGACAACGGCAGACAGATTAAGGCAGGAGATATAATTTCGTATGTAAAGACAAAGACCGCTGAAGGGGTCAAACCTGTTGAACTAGCAAATCACAAAGAAATAGATACCGAAAAATACCTTGAGGCAATGGAATCTACTTTTGATCAGCTTTTGACCGCACTAGATGTAAATTTCAAGTCCATTATTGGTAAGCCAAGACAGAGCAACCTGGATGAATTATTTTGGTCAAATTAGTAATATTATCTATCTTTAAACATAACCATAATTACCTTCAGGATCTGGCTCAGAATTGACAAAGATTTTAGACCTTATGGATTCTACTTTCATTACTCCAGAAAGGACCAAAGCTGGATGTTCCTTTGGTGACGTTGATATGAAAATCTCATTTAACGAAGCCAACATTGTGTTTTTTGGGATTCCATTGGAACTGACATCTTCCTTCGGAAAAGGAACCAGCAGGGGCCCTGAAGCAATCAGAAGTACATCTGGCCGTCAAATTGAAACCTATGTTTATGATGAAAAAAAGGATATCAAGGAAATAGCTAAAATTTTTGATTTGGGTGATATTAAAATACCCCAATATCATGACGGCAAGATAGATTCTATATTCTCCTTCTTAGATGAAAAAGTTCCGCCCCTGGTAAAGGAACTCTCAAGAACAAAAAAGAAACCGTTTGTGCTTGGAGGAGAACATACCCTGTCATATTTTTGTTTCAAGGGCCTTTCAGAAACTGAGCCTCTATTGATTCATTTTGATGCTCATCGAGATTTAAAACCTGAATACGAAGGTTTGAAGCTTTGTCATACTACTCCATTCTATAGATTGATAGAAGAAGGATACATTCAGGGTAAAAATATCATTCAAATAGGCATCAGACAGGCGGATCAGGAGGAAAATAATATCGCAGAAAAAAATGGTATAGTGACATTTGATCCTTGGGAAATAAAAAGTAATATAGAAAGCGTAACTGAATATATATCTAAAGTTACTAATAATAGAAATCTTTACATATCTTTTGATATTGATGTTTATGACATTCCTTATGTTCCTTGTACAGGAACCCCAGAACCGTTTGGTTTGGATCCATTTGAAATGTTAAAAATAATTAAAAGTATTAACGATTCCGCTAATCTGGTAGGAATGGATCTAGTAGAAGTATCCCTCAAGAATGACGATTACAGGGAAGGAACACTTGCAACACAAACGCTTCTAAGGATAATTCCAAGAAAGTACGTCTAGATGCTTGGTTGATTGGAATTGAATACAAATTATTATCTTGTTATTTGCTTGTTTATTTGATTAACCCCATCTGGCCCTTTCAGTCTCTCTGTCTTCCTTGGTTGCTTTTTTCCATTCTTTATAGTGCTGTCTGCACAAGTATACTCTCTTGTTTGAAGTATTAACTTCCAAATCTGCAGCCATACTTGCCTTACTTCCACTGATAGATCTGTCTGCAGATTCTGAGCATCCACCTACACTGCAGGTTACTCCTTTCTCTACTCTTCCCATTTGAATGGGATCTAAGTTTTGAAATATAAAAACATTAAAGAATGAAAATCATATCTAAAAACAGAATTCTATTTTTTTGTCAAATTTCATACCATGATTAGGGGGCGTTTTGACAAATAGATAGGTAGGTTCAATGGCAAATATGGTTTATTAGCAGTCTCAAGTTTGATTTTATTTATCAGGTTATCCAGAGCTATACCATATTGGGATTTTGCTACCCTTTCCCTGACTACCAATTCATTTCCGTCGACTTCTTTGTCTCCAATGACTAGAATGAAATGGATCCATTCAGATTCTGCTTCTCTAATTTTTTTTGCAACGGAAAGTTCTCTATCATCGATGTCGGCCCTGATATTATTCTTGCTCAATTCATCCAAAATTTTTTCACTAAATTCTAAATGTTTTGAAGCTACTGGGATCAGCCTAACCTGTGTGTGTGATAACCATAAAGGTAATGCTGGAACCCTTCCTGTATTGGTGTCTTTGTCTGTTTTCTCTAGCAGAGCGAACATCACACGTTCTACAGCTCCACTGGGTGAGTTATGCAAAATAATTGGATATTTTTTCTCACCATCGCTATCAACAAATTCAATTTTGTATCTTTCCCCATTTTCAACATCTATCTGGTCAGTTGAAAGTGCTGCAGCTTTTCCCAAACTATCTACGAAATTAAATTCCCATTTTACAATAAAATAAAAGAACCTCTCTTTCCACATTTCTACAAGTATTGGTTTCTTTAGTCTGGCTGCAAAAGTTTTAATGAATTCTTTATTTTGTTCATAAAAGTCGGATGTAAAACGAATAACCATATCCAGATCGTCATTTGATGAAAGACCGAGACCTTCTATTACTCTTAATGATAACTCAAATCTCTTGACAAATTCCTCTTTTGCCTGATCTATATCCTTACAAAAAGCATGGCAATCGGGCATACTAAAGGCCCTAAGCCTTCTAAGGCCTACTAATTCGCCGCTCTTTTCTCTTCTAAATGAATATCTTGTTAATTCATAAAGTTTCAATGGCAAATGCTTGTAAGAAATTTGAAAATCTTTGGCCATCAGAAACTGACCAAAACATGCGGCAAACCTCAAGAAAAGTTGCTTGTTGTCTGATTGTATGCTATACTGTCTTGCTGGAAATCTGTTGAAGTAGCTATGGATTGACGGATGGTTAGAATCATACATTACTGGAGTTTCGACTTCTATTCCACCATATTCGTGTATCATCTTAGTTACATAAGTCTCAATTAGTGATTTCATTAAACGTCCTTTGGGATAGTATCTCATATTGCCACCGTCAGAAGAGGGTTCATAGTCAGCTAGTGCCAGCCTCTTCATTAGTTTTACATGCGGTGGTACCTCAACTACTGTTCTCTTTTTTGATAATTCATAGTCAGCTAATTTTCTAAATGCACTATCTTTTTCAAACGTATACTCATTTATTGGAACAAAACTACCTTCCGGCACTTGCACATACCATGAGGATTTGAGGACTTCTTCTGATTTTAATGCGATTGATTCGGCAGTTGATTCTGTATTGGTTTTGCCGTCAGCCTTTTTCTGAATTGTTTTAGCATGCTCTGCCAAAGGATGTCCTTTTATTTTTAGGTTAAAGGACTTTGTCCAACCAAACGGAGCCCTATTCACAGTCTTAAACAAAACCCTTGTCTTTTTTTCAATGGAATTTAATATGGATTGAGCTGCAGTATGTGTAGCCAAATCCGAACTTAGGTGCGCATACGGATAGATTAGCAGATTATCACATTTTATCTTCTCACTATATGTCTTTAATTCATTTCCAACTTGATCAATTATGGACTCATCATCATCCTTTTCGACGGCGAAAAGTGCCACTATCACTTCATCTATCTTTATACTAGATTTCGAAGGAATGTCTTCTGCAGCCTGAATTTCCTTTGAGATGGGTTGGTATTCAATAAAATCTGCATGTAACAAAAGTATGCGCATTTAATGACGAGAACTAAACCTAAAAGGTCAAATTAAATGGTTTGGAAACAAAATCTGAAATTCTAGAATCAATAGTTGGTTCTTAATTCTATTAATCGGGTTTCGGGGCTCAGTTTCAAATTAGTAAATGGATACTTATTCACATCAGTCCCCCCTGTAAAATTCTGCTCAAATCTTGCTAAATTATGGGTAGCATTATAGGCCAAGTTTAATCTCGAGGAATTATCTCCATTTAAAATTCTCACAAATCCGCTATCTATTATCATCATATATTTGTCTGTCTTAAATGGTGTCTTGCTGTAGTAGTTTTTAGCATCGAATGTCTTGTCAAAAACAAATTCTGGGATCCAGAAATATTGGGGATTTCCAATCAGCGTTACTTTATCCGCAGGATTGATGCTTGTTGAATTGGAATTACCATCCGGTAAATTCGAAAGGACAAATGCAAGTGCTTGATAATAAGTTGTATTCGTATTGAGGGTGATGAGCATTGTAATACTGCTGATGCCAAATATGCCGATAACTGCTATCCTGATGTAAGGAAGCATGTTTCTCATTCTAATATTGGATATGTTGTTTCCTATTTTTTCTATCATAGTAGCGCCGGCTATACAAAATGGAGGTAGTAACAGCATAAGATGAAATGAAGCAACATAGCCAATTCCCTGGAGGAATACAAAAATGGGAATAGCCCAAAGCAATATGAAATAGTCCCTTTTTATTGCTGAATAAACAAGACCGCCCATGCCAAGGATAAACAAGACAGGGTCTACCTGGAAAAATGTATTTATTGTATTTATCAAGGGTCTGTCTCTGTTGACTTGGTAACGAACACCATCGATCCAATCGTTCATGTCTCCACTTAGCGTTGCATGAATAGGCCACATTAGCGGGACCAAAAGAACAGGTATTAACCAGAGTATAACATATTTCTTTTTTCTGGTAACAACATAAGTCATAATCATGCCCAGTGGAATTATTGTGAATGCAGGTATCTTGGTAAAGATAGCAAGACCGAGAAAAATTCCAGAGATAATCAAAGTAAACTTGGCATATTCATTGTAATATGGTTGCTGCTGTTTTTGTTGTATTTGCTGCTGGTCTTGAACCTGTGGTAGCTGCTGCTGTTTTCGTTGTGGTTGTTGTGATTGCAGCTGGCGACCCCTAGCTAGATTTAGTATGAGGAGTATTGATGTCAACATAAAGGGAAGCTGAATTGACTCTAGAAAAATTCTCCTTGTCAGCCAAGTAAATGGCATTACTGCAAATAATATTGAGGCGATAATTGCAACATTTCTGCCATATCTATACTCTGTAATTCTATACAATAGAAAAGTGTCAAATACAGCCAAAATTCCCATAATCACACGCGGAACCAAATACAATTGCTCAACAGGATTCTTGTCACCGAGGCTATCGAGATTAGGATAACCAATTATGCTAAAAATTCCTGCAAGGAAAATTTGGCCAAAATAAGGAGCTCGATATCTATCCTGTGGTTGAAGACCTTGGCCAGTTTCTGTGGAAATTGCTTTTCTCAGGTAATGCCCCTCATCCACGTGTATCGACGGAAACCCTGTAGGATTCCATAGATGAGTGTAAGCAGAAAGAACAAGTGGAATAAGAATAAATACTAAAGATCGCTGTCTGGTTCCGTCTTTCAACTGTAGTCGCAGATTCAATTATCTTCCTTTTCTATTAGCTATGATATTATACATGAATTAAACCTTGTGGAGGTCGTTGACTATGCGATGGTATTATGGAATATTATCTTAATGTCACGTTACCATGAAGAAGAGGCTCTATCCTCATTCAACATTGATACCATATAGCCGCCTTGTTTTTCCTTACTTTGCACTACTTCACAGATTGAACTGCGTTTTTGAGGATGTCAAAGTATTCTGTGGGAATCAAATTGCCATTAGCATCACTTGTAACTAAATTAAAGTTCTCCACTCTATGCGGTCTAAAATTCCAATACCAAAATGCCCATCCATACGGATCAATTTCGTTAAATTTCTTTAATATCGCTGTGGTATCTTTTGGAGTGATATCACTTGCCTCCGGGTCTATTTCATAAACAAAGTCTCCTTCTTCGTTGATTACTTTATCTCTATCAACATTGTTCCACTCTCCAATATAGACAGGAACTCCAGATAGGTTGCCTGTCGATAAGAACATATTCAATCTTTCTTCCTGGTAGGTACCCGGTGATGGCAGTCCGTATATACTAAATTTGAATATGGTATCTGTTTTATTTGCAGGTGTCATCTTTGCTAGATTTGTCGCATTTACTCCAATGTTACTATCAAGATCAACAGGAATGCTCATGCTAAATACCATATCCTTTTTTGTTACCTTTCTTAGTTCATCTGTCAAAAAGGTATTGTATTTTCCAATTTTATCCCACTGGTCTACACTATGTACCTGCGGTTCACTCAATATTTCATACCCAACAGTACTGGGATGACTGTCAACCGTACTTACTACTTTTTTTAAGAATTGAGATTGTAGGTTCCATCCGTCAGTACCATTTGCATCTGTAATCTCTCCATTCCACCAGTGAGTCCACCATGCCGCAGCTGATGGATACGGAGGCCCTCCTCCACTACCGTAGGCATATTCTGTATTATTTTGAAATAAGAAGTTTGGAAATCCTGTTCCTCTTTGAGGATTAAGCCATGATGAAGTATGAAACTGATGGTTATCGTAAATTATTTTTATCCCATATTTGTCTGCAAGAGTCGCGACAAATTTCAGTTCATTTATAAACGCCGTAGGATTCTTCACAAAAGATTCCCAATAATACACATATCTTACATGATTCATTCCCCCATCTTTTATTATCTTGAAACTCTGATCATAGTAGTTATCAGGAAAAGGATTCTTGAACTCTCGTGTTTGGGGTAAACTAGTATAGTAACCTAACATGTTTACTCCAATAAGTTGTTGGTATTTTGCGTCTTGTGCGTTGCCTAAATTAGGTATTAGCGAAATATTTAGAATTAATAAAAAAGCAAACGAAATTCCAAAAACAGACAATTTCATTACTAGGATCAAAATTTAACTCCCAATATAAATTATTGAAGAGAAAACTTCCGGGTTTTAAGAATGAGTTTCTCTTGCACCCGGGACTAGTTGTTTTGTTGTTGTCAGGTCCTCAATTTTCTTGTTAATATTTAATACAATTTCAAGCAAGTCAGGTTCAATCCTGTTTTGTTTTATGAATGAAGCCAATGCCTGAGTGTCTTTAGGCAGACACATTCCGTCAAATGGTCTTCCAAATTCGGTACCATATTTACCGATTCTTTTATCCAAAGATACACCTAAACTTACTACCTTGTCATCTATTCCCAAATGTTTGCATATCAGCCCTATTTCGTTAAAGAATGAAATCTTTAATGACAAAAAGCAATTTGATGCATATTTGATAAGCTCTGCAGCCTCAAATGATGTAGTGATTATATTTTTTGTTAATGGCTTGTACAAGTCTACTAACAATTTTGATATTTCATTATCGCTTTCCTCTCCTATTATTGCGCGATCTGGCCTAAAGAAATCATCCAATGCAGAAATTTGTCTCAGAAATTCTGGATTGTATGCAATCTCATAATCAATTCCCCTATTTTTGGTGCAGTTCTTCTCAAGATAGTTCAATACTACACTGCGCATAGTTCCAGGCAACATTGTGCTCCTGAAAACAAGCAATTGACGTTTATCTGATTTATTTAGATAGTTTGCAAGTTGATACAATGCTGAAAGTATTTGGGAAAGGTCTTGTTGGGAATTATGAGTTGGAGTATTGACACATACAAATGAAATATCTGTTTGTGACAATGCATCGCCAAGGTCATCTGCTACCTTGTATCCATTATTCTTTAAAGTTCTGAGCTTTTCCTTTGAAATGTCATAAAAAATTACTTCATGACCTAGCTTGTGAAATCCTTGGCCCGTTGCACTACCTACTACGCCCGAACCAATAATGCTTATCTTACTCGTACAAAATCCCTCTTTATTACAGGGGGGTTATAATTAATCATATTTATATAATTCCTTTTCATTTTCGAGTAAGAAATATAGTAAAAATTAACAATAACCATCTTACATCATTAACTTCTAGCTAATGATAAAAGTTACTAATAAATAATCTGGAAAAGGAGATTAAACATTGAACTCTTACAGGTACCAAGATCTTCAAAAGCACGGCGGAATTTTTGGCAACATAATTTTTGACTTGATACTTATTGGATTTGCAGTTTCGCTGGTTCTGTCACCAATTTGGTTCGATATAACTGATATCCTTTACCAATTCAACGGCCTGCAAAATTATATAGTTAGAAATTTCCTTCCAAGTTCATTATACGATTATTGGCTAATCATCCCTCTGGGCGTAATTGGCACTTGGAGATGGACAATATGGTTTATCAAGAAAATAGTTTCAACCCTCTATTATCCAATAACACCAGAAACAAAGAAGGATCCTTCAAGATCCACAGATGACCTTACTGTATCGGTAATCATACCCGTGTACAATGAAGACAAGAAAATTTTTAGACGATCATTGGAATCATGGTGGAAAAACAAGCCTGCGGAAATAATTGCAATTATTGATAAATCAGATGCAGCATGCATAGCTGAATTCAAGGAATTTCAACAAGGCAAGAGTAATCTTAATCTGATAGTGACGTCAAAACCTGGAAAGAGAGCCGCCCTGGCTGATGGTATATCAGAATCAAAGGGCCAAATTCTTGCTTTAACAGACAGTGATACAATGTGGGATTCAAATTTCTTGGAAAATGCATTGCGACCATTGCAAGCTGATCCAAAAATTGGAGGAGTCACTCCGAGGTATCACCCTCTTGAAAGAAGAACAATCTGGCAAAAGATGACTGATATCTTTTGGGATATGCGAAACTATTATGACATGCCAGCACAGACCGCAGGAGGAAAAGCTCTCTCCTGTTTGAGCGGAAAAACTGCATTGTATCGAAGGGAAATTCTACTACCCAAGATGAATCTCTTTCTAAATGAAATTATACTTGGTAGAAAAAAGGAGTCAGGTGAAGATAAATGCTTTACGAGACTTGTTCAACAAGAAGGATGGAAGACGTATTACCAGAGTTCTGCAATAATATATTCATCAGCTGCTCCAGGCTTTGACCAGTTTATAACACAACGAATTAGATGGGCAAGGAATAGTCATAATTCTGATTTCCAGAGTTTATTGAGTGGATGGGTATGGAAATGTCCTTACCTTGCATTTTCTATGATAGATCGTTTTATTTCGGTGTTTACGCTACTACTAGGTCCAATCTTTCTCTCCATTGCCATTATTGAAAGTCAGTGGGGATTAGCTATTTCGATTATTATTTTATGGCTAGTTGGAAGGACCATCAAAATTATTCCACACTTAAGACGCAATCCAAAGGACTTTTTCATACTTCCAGTGTATCTAGGAGTAAATTTCTTGATGGCGCTCACCAGATTGTATGCTCTTGTTACTATACGAGATCAACATATTATTAGAGGATTCAGGAAAGTAAAAGCTAGCAGGATAAAGAAAATTAAGGATTATTTCTTGACCATAGAAATGATTGCAGGCATATTTATTTTTGCACTCACATTGCGCTGATATCAACTATTTTTTTGTTACCCTAGTTATGTACTTAATTCAAATAAACTGAATAAGCTTTTATTGCTACAATCTGGTCCTAATTCCCTTATCAGCCAAATATCGCTTAACCTTATCGAGTGTCAATTTATCATAATGAAAAATCGAAGCTGCCAGAACAGCATCCACATCAGTTTTCTTAAATGCTTCAACCATGTGATCTGAAGAGCCACAACCGCCTGACGCAATAACAGGTATTCTCACACTATTGCATATTGTATTTGTTAATTCAATATCGTAACCATTTTTAGTACCATCTGCATCTATGCTTGTCAAAAGTATTTCGCCAGCACCAAGCTCTTCTACTTTTTTTGCCCATTGGATAGCATCAATACCTGTACCTTTGGATCCACCATATATCATAACTTCAAAATAAAAATCCTTATCAGAGCCATGCATTACTGTATGCTTTTCTTGAACATCATAATTTCTCTTGACATCAATTGCAACTACGACGCATTGTCTCCCAAAAATTTTCATGAGATCTGTTACCAATTCAGGGTTTTTGACTGTAGCAGTATTAATGGAAACTTTATCTGCTCCATTAAGGAGAATCTCTCTTGCATCTGAAAGCGTTTTAATTCCACCTCCTACCGTGAATGGTATGTCTATCACACTGGCTACTTTTCTAACCATGCTCTTCATTATTTCACGGTCCTGTTTTGAAGCTGTAATGTCAAGGAAGACGAGTTCATCGGCTCCTTGATCGCTGTATTTTTTGGCTAATTCAACTGGGTCTCCTGCATCCTTTACTCCTCGAAATTTGATTCCTTTAACCACTCTTCCATTATCGACATCGAGACATGGGATGATTCTCTTTGATAATGGCATTATGCTATTGTTTTCACCTTTTTTATATCCAATCTTTCTTCATACAACGCCTTACCAAGAATAACACTATCACATCCAATTGATCGAACCCTTAACACATCTACCAAATTTGAAATTCCTCCACTAGCTATTATCTTTGATTTTCGATCTGTATTTATGCTATTTAAAGTGACAATGTCTGGGCCTGAAAGAGTTCCATCTTTGATAATACTTGTGAGGAGGAAATTGCTAATTCCAAGCTTACTGAACTTGTTTATCGCATCCTCAACTTTATAATCCGACGAGGATTTCCAACCTTCGATCATTACCTTTCCATTTATTTCGTCAAGTGAAATGACAATCTTGTCACCATAATTTTTACTGAGTAAACGTAATTCATCTACATTGCGATAGGCCATAGTACCAACCACAATTTTTGAAAATCCCATTTTAACAATCTTTTCAAAAATTTCAGTATTGCGAATACCGCCTCCAATCTGAATTGGAATATTCACAGAATGCAATATTTCAGACATTATTGAAAGATTATTACTTTCATTACCAAATGCAGCATCAAGGTCAACTAAATGTAACATGTCTGCTCCGTCCTTTGCCCATTTTTTTGCAACCTGAACGGGATCATTGCTATAAACTTTTTTGGTTGATTGGTCTCCTTTCGTTAACCTAACTACATCCCCATTCATTATGTCTATTGCCGCTAGTACCTTCATTCGTTTTTTTCACAAGTATTGACAAAATTTTTCATAATTTGGGCTCCAATTTTTCCGGATTTTTCAGGGTGGAATTGGGTACCGAAAAGATTTGAGCGTTCTATTACAACAGGCAGCGTCGAACCATAGTCAGTTATTGCCGCAATTAGATTTTCATCTTGGGGTTCGATATGGTACGAATGAACAAAATATACCCAAGAATCTTGCGGAACCCCTTTCAACAGATTACTTTCAGTTTTAACAATTCTTAAATTATTCCAACCTATATGAGGAACTTTGACTTTTGTTTTTGGAAGCATCAAAACATCGCCAGCTAATACTTTAAGCCCATCAAGAATTCCCTCTTCGCTTTTATTAAATAACATTTCAAGACCAAGACAAATGCCCAGTATTGGCATCCCACTATCGACTGCGGCATTTAGTGATATTGAATCTTTTTGTATAGAACTAATAGCGCTATCAAAGTTTCCAACTCCTGGTAAAACCAATCCATCATAATTTTCCAATTCATTTAGAGTCCTTATGATATCTACGGTATGCACACCATTTCTAAGGAGGGATTGGTGCAAATTAAATAGATTACCTGCTCCAAAATCAAAAATAGCTATCTTTGTCATTTACATCATGTCTTTAGTACTAGGCAACCCTTTTCTCCTTTGGTCAATTGCTGCAGCATTTCTAAACGCAATAGCAAAGCTCTTCATGGCAGACTCTAGTTTATGATGATCATCTTCTCCATATTCTACCAGTATGTGTGTACAGGCAACAAGATTTTGCAGTAAAGATCTAAAAAAGTGTTCAATATCCCCCTTTACAATGCCTTCCACTTCATTCCTTTCTAACTTTAATTCAAATTTAGAGAATTGTCTCTTAACCAGATCGATTGCTGAATTGCTCCTCGAATCATCCATAGGGACAATAGCATATCCAAATCTTATGATTCTGGCTCTATTTCCTAATGCCTTATCCAATCCCTGCCCTATACAAATAGCAATATCTTCTATCAAATGATGTAAAATCGAATCGTGAGATTTAACCTCAGCTTCAATATCAACAAGGCTGTATTTGCAAAATGTTGTTATGAGGTGATCTAGAAATTTTAATCCAGTGGTGATCTGTGCTTTGCCCTCACCATCGAGATTAACATTTAGGTTTATTGTTGTTTCAGATGTACTTCTGCTCAGCGAAGCAGTCCTAGCCTTATCAGTATCTGACAATTGGGATCTAAAATTGGGTCCTAACTTTATTTAATATGTTCGGTATTTCGTTAACGTTTTTGACTATTAAAGAAGTTCCATTACTCCTGAATAGGTTCCTTATTTGATTCGATCTTGCATTAGAGGCACATATTCCAATTAATTTAATGTCCAGATTGGATATTTTTCTTGCTCTCTGTACCATGAACAAATCCTCTGCAGAGTCTCCAACATAAAAAGCATTGCTGACTCCAAAAATTTTTACGGATTTTATCAAAGCCGAAGGGTCTGGTTTACCCATCTCTCTTTTTTCGTCTTCTAAATAAACTGACCCATTTATGGCAAAAAACTTAAAGATTGACTTCATGGAATACTCAGCAGCTATTCTACTCCTGCCGGAAACTATTCCTACCCTTTTATCAAAAATATTCGATATTTTCTTCATAGTTGAATTTCTAACCAAAAGTGTATCATTTTCAATTAGCGGCTTTCCAGAATAAAATTTAGCAGTTGATCTGTGTTGTTTTTTAAACAATTGAGGCCCATAAAAGTACTCGTCAAAGATTCGAGTTAAAATGCTACTGTCAATATCTCCAGGATATTTTAAAACTTTCTTGATCCACATCAGTCGGTTTTTCGAGTAGCTTTGAAGATAGTTTTCCACAGACTTTATTCCATTTGAAGTTGCGTTGCTTGTTATATTTTCTATAAAAGAATGTAAATCAGAAGTCTTGGATGGTCCAAGTAGTATACTCAGAATAAATGCATAGCTTGTATCAGTATCATTGTTAAACATTCCAGATTTACGGAATTTGAAAATCAGTTCATTACTGACCAGTGTCCCTATATTTCCTTTGGACTGATCTATATGATTAACGAGGTATTGGACTGTGTTTTTTATTGTCTCGTTGTAAGACTCTCTGGTATCAATTAACGTACCATCGATATCAAAAATAATACATGCATTTGAATTCATTCTAATCGAATCTACATTGATTTTATTGAATATTTTTGATTGTTGACAATATTTTATCGTTCATTTTTTTTGTACCCACCGTCATCCTAATACAGTTTCCGTAGTTATTGATGCTACCTAACGCCTTTACTATTATTTTTGAATTTTCGAGTGCCTCAACGATTCTACCATATTTTGTGTTACATTTTATGAAAAGAAAGTTTGCGTCCGACTTGTAAACATCTATATTTTTGATTTTTGAGAGACTTTGGTAGAGCCTTTCTCTTTCACGTTTTATTAGTGATATGCTTTCTTCTACTTTTTTAGGACTAGAGATAAGTGAAATTGCAATAGCAAGTGAGAGGCTATTTACTGCATATGGTAACTGAATCCTATTTCTAAATAAATCTGCAAGCTCATCATTTGCCACCATATATCCTACTCTTGCACCTGCCAATCCCAATGCCTTTGAAAATGTACGAAGAATTACTAGATTTGGATATTCCTTCACATATTTAATTAAGGAATATTTAGCAAATTCAACATATGCTTCGTCCACAATTACCAGATTATTTTTCAAGGAACTCAAAATATCAAAAATTTTAGATTTCCCAAATTGATTTCCCGTAGGGTTGTTTGGAGAACACAAATATATCACATGAGATTTTTTTGCATCGATAATAAATTTCTCTATATCAAGAGTGTTATTAATTGGTGATAACATTATTTCAGAAACCGTTATTCCATGAAACTGGCACCTTGTCTTAAAGTAGGAAAAAGTAGGGTATATCGATGTTAACCTCTTCCCTCTTCCAATCAGTGTCAAAAGCAAATCTATAATTTGATCAGAACCACTACCCAACACTAGTGACTTTTTGCTTATCTTCAGATAATGAGATAGCTTCTTGTATAGTTGTTCATAAAGATCAATAGGATATTTTCTCAGATCGATTTTCTTTAAACTCTCTAGTGAAATCCTGGTGAGAAAATCCTTGTCTAAAACAAGATTTTCATTTGCGTCCAATTTAAAATAATTACTTTCAGAGGGTATTGCATATTTTTCAATCATAGAAATTTTCTTCATTTCTTTCATTAACCAATCTGTCAATTTCTAAACCTCTCTTCTACTGCATAATAATGATTTGGTAAACCTTCAGTGAAAGCCAATTCCTTTACGTATTTTTGAACCGATTGAAGGCCCATTCTTGTTACTGTAATGTGATTCACTAATTTTACAAAGTCAAGTACAGATAATGAAGACTTTGATTTGCCAAATTCTGTAGTAGGTAACACGTGATTTGATCCAAGACAATAATCGCTTGCAGATGAGGGACTGTACTTTCCCAGTAAGACAATACCTGCAGTTGTTACCTTAGAAGCTATTTTAATAGGGTTTTCCGATAAGACTTCAAGATGTTCTGGGGCTAATTCGTTAATAAATGATATCGCGTCCTCCTCGTTTTTACACAGTGCAATGAAGCCATTCTTATTGAAACTGGCTGATACAATTTCCAATCTTGGCAGGGAGCTATTCAATGTCCTCGTAATTTCACTTTCTAATCTTGCAGCCACAGACTCTGAAGTAGTAACGACACCGCAAATGGTATCCGTACTGTGTTCTGCCTGAGATATCAAATCCCTGACTACAAATTTGGGATCAGATTTTGAATCTGCATATATTAAAAGTTCGGTTGGACCTGCTATCATATCAATGGCAATCTTATTACTAACAAGAAATTTTGCAATGTTGACAAATAAACCTCCGGGTCCAACGATTTTATCAACCTTGCTTATTGTTTTAGTCCCATATGCAAGAGCTGCCACTGCTTGAGCACCACCAACTCTATATACTTCGTCTACACCGCAGATATCGGCAGCCACAAGTGTGACAGGATCAATTTTACCATCTTTCATGGGAGGACTTACTACAGATATCCTGTTTACGCCTGCAATTATTGCAGGAACAGCACACATCATCAACGTGCTTGGATACCGTGCTCGTCCTCCTGGGACATAACAACCAACACTGTCTATGGGTTTGAGAGCTTTCTCAATTCTTACTCCATCCTCTGATAATGTGATTCCTGTCAATCGTTCTAGAAGCATTTTTTCATTCTTTTCAAGAAGTTTTTTACTTTTCTTAAGAGAATTCAATTGATTTGTAGTTACCTCCTTGTAGGCTTTACTTAATTCCGCTTTATCAACAAGAATAGAATCGATTTTTACCTTATCATATTTTTTAGTATATTTTATTATTGCATTGTCCCCAAATTTGATAACATCATTAATTATCTTTTCAACAATAACACTCTTCTGAGGTATGCGATTTGAACCACGAATAATTTTTGCTTCTTTGATTGCGTTCACTACTTTTATTTTTTTTATCACTGATTCATGACCTGTTTTAACTCCTCTAATGGGAGGATTTGTTTTGGCTGCATCACAACAAGTCCTTGAGCTATCTCTCTTAATTTTGGAACAATCTTTATGAACTCGTTTTTATCTATCACCGTATTAACACCAAACCAGCCTTCTTCACTTAAGTTGCTTATTGTAGGTCTTTTAAGGGCAGGTAGACTGTCCAACAATTTCTGCAGGTTCGCCTCTTTCACATTGACAAAAATGTGAAGTTTTTTCCTTGCTTCCACAACTCCCTTGATAAGGGCCAGTATGTCCGCAATTTTTTCAGACTTTATTTTGTCTTCTAAAGAACTCTTATTTGCAATTAATTGAGCACTCGACTGACCAAGGGTCTCAATGAGCTTCAAGTTGTTTTGAACGAGTGTGGTACCTGTTTCTGTAATATCACAAATAGCATCGACATCTTCGGGGGGTTTGGCCTCAGTGGCACCAAAGGATAAAAAGATTTCAACCATTTTATTTTCGCCTATCCTCATCCATGGTGTAATAATCATCGGACGGATATCCCCATAATATTTTTGATATGATTTATTAGAACGTATGCGAGCCGAAGTAGTAGTCAGATATTCAGATGAAATTCTCAACGTTCGTTTCTGTTTTGCGAAACCTTCTATCAACTCAGTCAAGTTGTTGTATTCAAAATTTTCTGGGATTGCTACGACCTGATCAACTTGACCATATTCTAGATCCAATAAAATCTTAACATCCGCACTTGCCTCAAC
>JBHENS010000019.1:0-23277 GCA_046261955.1 Nitrososphaeraceae archaeon
ATACCGATGTTCAACAAGTTGTTCAATTATACTACTTGCTGCAACTACAGCGGCTACCGCAATAATCATGATTGTTATTGTTTTAAGTAGAGATCTTTGTTTTTTGTCTGCATTATTAGAATTATTATTATCATGATTAGAATCATCATTCAAGTTTGTATTCTTATTTTCGTTATCTTTTCGGTCACCCACGATATCAATGATAATATACTACTCTATTTCAAATTTTCATGAGTATTATGTGTTGCACGACGACCAAAATTCCCTATTTATGATCATATCAAGATCTTTTTTCAGAATAAATTATGAGCATATTTTTAGCTGTATTGCACGTATTATTTCTAAAGACTTAAAGAGATGGAATTAGGATATAACAAAGATCTTTATGGTAAAATGTGCAGAATGTGGAATTGAACTTCCACAACTTCCACAAGATGCTAAATTCTGTCCAAATTGCGGAACCCAAGCAGGGCTAAAAAAAGATGTCTATGAGGTATCTGCCGGCGGTCTGATGGGAAAAATCAAAGAGATAATACAGGATGCAAGTGTAAAGCGGATTATTATAAAGGATGAAAATGGGAAATTACTCCTGTCTATACCAGTGACATGGGGAACTGCAGGAGCAGTCGCAATGATTACTATGGCACCGTGGCTAGCCGCTCTGGGAGTCATCGCAGGTATAGTCACAAGATGCAAAATAGAAGTAGAAAAATCTCCAGAACCATAGGTCAATTCTTCGCATAGCAATGTAGGATTTGTCTGTCTCGTGTAATAGTAAACTGTTGAATCTTGTCTTGTTTACAGGTAGAAATTTAATCATTTCCATATGAATTTTGAGATTCAAAAGGCAAATTTCGCATCTGAAAATCATTGCACAATTTATCATATTATTTTGCCAACGACTCGGTCTTCCAACCCAAATACTAGGATCTAGATAGCGAAGTTGGAAGAATTGATAACAAATGTTTGATTCAAGGATTCAAATAAAGCTTTGATCAATTGAAGGGCCACAAATCTAAAGCCCGATAGATTATGTCACCATCATCATACGAAAACTAGTCAAATAGCCTACAATATTCGGGAAATTGTTTTCAAATTGAGTGAAAAGCCCATAAAATCTGAGAATGTATTTATTACGGACATTAGATTTGGAATCAAGAATCTCGAATTTTGTCTTCTGATAAAAAAGATATTAAAATTACGAATCATGTATATCAGCCTAAACACGAAATTTTATCCAAAAAAGATGCTGAAGAAGTTTTAAAGAAATACAATACAAAGCCAAGTCAGCTCCCATACATATTAATTAACGACAAGGGATTAGAGGATTTAGACGTGAGACCCGGAGATATTATTAAGATAACAAGAACGTCATTTACTGCCGGCGAAAGTGTTTATTATAGATATGTAGTGGAGGACTGAGCCATGTCACAAAATACACTTGATATGTGGGCAATTATCCACAATATTTTACAAAAGGAAGGAGTAGCAAGACAACATCTTAATTCCTATGGTGAATTTATTGAACGAGGATTACAAAGTATTATCGATGAAGTCGGAGAGATAGAAATTGAAACTGCAGAATACCCGTACAAAATAAGATTGGGCAAAATTAAACTACAGCAACCCAGAATCATGGAATTAGATGGTTCGGTAACTCATGTAGCTCCTGTTGAAGCCAGGCTTCGCAATCTAACTTATGGATCCCCTATAATGCTTGAATGCAGTATTGTTGAAGATGAAAAAATTCTAGAGTCACGATTTATCCATATTGGAGATATTCCAGTTATGGTAAAGTCAAACGCGTGCATACTGCATAATCTTCCCGAAATAAAACTCATTGAACTTGGCGAAGACCCAAAAGACCCAGGAGGCTATTTTGTTATTAATGGTTCAGAGCGTGTAATCATCGGCTTAGAAGATCTGTCATACAACAAGATTATCGTTGATACAGAAGAAACAACTGGTAACTTGGTTTACAAGGCAAAAGTTTATTCTTCGATTGTCGGCTATCGTGCAAAATTGGAACTAATTATGAGACCAGACGGTTCAATTGTTGCCAAGATTCCAGGATCTCCTGTCGACATTCCACTTATTACATTAATTAGGGCACTGGGTCTTGAATCTGATAAAGATATTGCAGATGGTATATCTCTAAATTCAATAATACAGGATGAGTTAGAACCTTCATTTGAGAAATCAGGAGAAATCGTGACCAGTAGGGACGCAATTGTCTACATAAGTAAAAGAATAGCTCCCGGAATGTTGGAAGAATTCCAGATAAAGAGGGCTGAAACTTTACTTGACTGGGGATTACTTCCACATTTAGGAAAGAATCCTGAAAATAGAAACGAAAAGGCTCTCTTTTTGGGTGAAGCAACATGCAAACTTGTTGAACTTAGACTTAGTTTGGTGGCGTCTGATGATAAGGATCATTACGGTAATAAAGTCATAAAATTTGCAGGTCAAATGCTAGCAGACCTCTTCAGAACTGCATTTAGAAATCTAGTGCGAGATATGAAATATCAACTGGAAAGATCTGGTCAAAAGCGAGGGATAAATGCAGTTGCTGCAGCAGTAAGACCAGGAATAATTTCTGATAAATTAAACAATGCCATTGCAACCGGAAACTGGGGAAGGGGAAGAGTGGGTGTTACCCAACTCTTAGATAGAACAAATTACATATCAACTATTAGTCATCTTCGCAGAATCCAATCACCTTTAAGCAGAAGTCAACCTAATTTTGAAGCAAGGGATCTGCATTCTACACACTTTGGCAGGATATGCCCTGCTGAAACTCCTGAAGGATCAAATTGTGGTCTGGTAAAAAATATTGCTTTATCTTCCATAATATCAGTAAGCGTCTCTGTTTCAGAGATAATTGAAAAGTTATACGAACTAGGAGCCCATCCTGTTGAGGAGGCTTCTGATATGCTGCGAAAAAAAGGAACCAGAATATTTGTAGACGGACGCCTGATTGGTTATTACGACAACGGGCAGCACCTGACTGATACTCTTAGAAATCTAAGAAGGTCCGGAAAAATACACGCACATGTTGGAATCTACTATTATTCAAACGAAAATGAAAATGCAACAAAGCGTCTTTACGTAAGTTGTAATTCTGGAAGAATACTTAGGCCACTTGCAATTGTAAAGGAGGGCAAACCAGTAATAACCTTGGATGTTCTTGACTTGATAAAAAGGAACATGAAATCCTGGTCTGACTTACTATGGATGGGTATGATTGAATTACTTGATGCGAATGAAGAGGAGAATTGCTATGTGGCAATGAACTACGCCAGTCTTGAACCAAATCACACTCATCTTGAAATTTATCCGCCATCAATACTGGGTGTTGGAGCTTCTATAATTCCATATCCCGAGCACAATCAATCTCCAAGAAATACTTATGAAAGTGCAATGGCAAAACAGAGTTTGGGATTTTCCACACCTCTAATGAATGCAAGCACCTACGTAAGACAACACTTTATGCTGTATCCACAAATACCAGTTGTTACAACTAAAGCGATAAACCTTCTTGGATTGGAAGAACGACCTACTGGTCAAAACTGTATTGTCGCAGTATTACCATTTGAAGGATATAATATAGAAGATGCAGTAGTCTTTAACAAATCATCTGTAGATAGGGGTCTTGGCAGAACATTCTTTTACAGAGTGTATGAGGCAGAAGCAAAACAGTATCCAGGAGGAATGAAAGACAAATTTGAGATTCCGTCATCTGATGCAAATATTAGAGGCTACCGTGGCGAAAAATCATACAGGTTACTTGAAGATGACGGTGCTATAATGCATGAATCAATAGTAAATGGAGGAGACATATTGATTGGTAGAACTTCTCCGCCAAGGTTTATGGAAGAATACAAGGAGTTTGAGGTTAAGGGTCCGTATAGAAGAGATACATCAATAGGTGTAAGACCCTCTGAGAATGGGGTAGTCGATTCTGTTGTAATGACTCAATCCGTAGACGGAGGGAAAATGTACAAGATTCGAGTCAGGGACATGAGAATACCCGAAATTGGAGATAAATTTGCTTCAAGGCACGGGCAAAAAGGAGTAGTAGGCATGCTTGTTCCACAAGAAGACCTTCCTTATACAGAAGACGGAGTAGTTCCGGATGTTATGATTAATCCACACGCATTTCCATCTAGAATGACTGTCGGTCAATTCATGGAGTCACTAGCAGGAAAATCTTCTGCCCTTCGGGGTAAAGTGGTTGATGGTTCAGCCTTTGTAGGTGAAAAGGTTGATGATCTTAAGGAAGTACTAGAAAAATATGGCTTCAAAGCGACTGGCAAAGAAGTGATGTATGATGGACGTACAGGCAAGAAGTTTAATGCAGAAGTATATGTTGGTGTAGTCTATTACCAAAAACTTCACCATATGGTAGCTGATAAGATTCACAGTAGAGCAAGAGGACAGGTTCAGATGCTTACAAAACAACCAACAGAAGGTCGTGCCCGAGGTGGAGGTCTTAGATTTGGTGAGATGGAGCGGGACTGTTTGATTGCATATGGGGCTTCAATGATGCTAAAGGACAGACTTTTAGAAGAGTCTGACAAGGCTGAAGTAAATATTTGTGAACGCTGCGGATTACTAGCTTATTATGATATCAAACAAAGAAGGTATGTATGCAGAGTGTGTGGTGACCGAGCAAAAATTTCTTCAGTGGCCATTGCCTATGCGTTTAAACTACTATTGCAAGAAATGATAAGTCTAAACGTTGCTCCAAGGTTGATTCCAAAGGAGAAGGTGTAAAAATTATGGAAGTCGAAGATACTCTAAAGATTTTAGGTGGTATAAAGTTTAGCGTACTATCGCCAGTTGAGATACGCAAGTTCAGCGTAGTTGAAATCACTGCTCCAGAAACGTATGATGAGGATGGTATGGCTGTCCAAGGTGGTCTTATGGATAATAGACTCGGAACATTAGAACCCGGACAAAAATGTGGAACTTGTGGAAATACATCTGCCAACTGCCCCGGGCACTTTGGTCATATTGAATTGGCTGAAGCAGTATTGCATATTGCTTTTGTGGATGATATACACAAACTATTACTAGTTTCTTGCAGGTCATGCAGCAGGATAAAACTTTCAAATGAAGACCTCGCTAAATATAAAAATCTTCGAGATACAAAGGCTGCATATGCAGTAATTACTCTTGAAAATATCAAAGAGGAAATAATAGAAAAAGCCAAGAAGGTAAAGATTTGTCCTCATTGTCAAAAGGAGCAATATGATCTTGTCTTTACAAAGCCCACAATATTTGTAGAAAAAACAGAAATTGGTGAAAACAGGCTTCTTCCAATTACAATTAGAGAAAGGATGATGAATATTCCAAATGATGATCTCGTTTTGTTAGGATATGACCCGGAAACGGCAAGACCAGAATGGTTTGTTCTGCAAGTCCTACCAGTACCTCCGGTTACCGTCAGACCATCAATTATTCTGGAAACTGGAATAAGATCAGAGGACGACCTCACCCATAAATTAGTCGACATTATTCGAGTCAATCAAAGACTTAAAGAAAGCAAGGAAGCAGGCACACCTCCTCTAATCGTTCAGGACCTAGTAGATCTACTTCAATACCATGTAACTACGTATTTTGATAATGAGGTATCTGGAATTCCACAGGCTCATCATAGATCAGGCAGGCCACTGAAAACACTAACTCAGAGGCTAAAGGGGAAGGAAGGGCGCTTCAGAGGATCGTTATCTGGCAAGAGAGTAGATTTTTCCAGCAGAACTGTTATCTCTCCGGATCCCAATTTGACAATCTCCGACGTTGGTGTACCCGTTGATGTAGCAAAGAAACTAACTATACCTGAAACAGTTAGCGACTGGAACATTGAATACTTGAAGAAAATGATAATTAATGGACCAAATGAATATCCTGGAGCTAATTATATCATTAGAACGGATGGTGTAAAAATACGACTTGATTATGTTACTGATAGAAATATTCTGGCAGATTCAATTAGTTCCGGTTACGTTGTAGAGAGGCACTTGCGAGATGGAGATGCAGTAATCTTTAACAGACAACCATCTTTGCATAGGATGTCAATAATGGCTCACTATGTAAAGGTACTGCCGTACAGAACATTTAGACTTCATCCTGCAGTATGCCCACCTTATAACGCAGATTTTGATGGCGATGAAATGAACCTTCACGTTCCACAGAGCGAAGAGGCACGTGCCGAGGCTGCGCTGTTAATGAGAGTGCAGGACCAATTAATTTCTCCAAGATACGGAGGGCCAATAATCGGTGCAATAAGGGATTTCATAACAGGTGCATTTATCCTTACGCAGGATAAGACATTTTTGAAAGAAGAAGAATTTACAAATCTGGCATTGCTAGGCGGATATTCCGGACCTCTACCTGATCCAAAGCATCATGAAAACGGAAGAAAAATCTATACTGGAAAACAGCTCTTTTCACTCTTCTTACCAAAGGACTTTAATTATGTTATTACCTCAAAATGGAACAAGGCATCAAAGGGTGAAGGCAAAGACGTTGTAATAAAGAATGGTGAACTTATGAGTGGAGTTATTGATAAGGCATCCATTGGAGCAGAAGAACCAGATAGTGTTTTACACAGAATAGCCAAAGATTATGGAAACGAGGCAGCAAAGCGATTTTTGGATTCAATTCTGATTGTATTGAAAACCTATCTGACACATAACGGTTTTTCATACGGCTACTCTGATCTCTGGTTATCAGATGAAACAAGAGAAGAGATTAGTAATGTTATCCTCAAGGCATATGATAAAGTATATGAATTAATAAAACAGCACGATGATGAAACATTACCATTAACAAGAGGTTTATCACCTTCAGAAGCATTGGAACTGTATGTAGTAAACGAACTTTCAAGAGCACGTGACAGAGCAGGAAAAACAGCAGATCGTGCTTTTCCAGATGACAATTCAGGTGTCATTATGGCGTCCACCGGAGCAAGAGGATCAACGCTAAATATTGGACAGATGACGGCTGCACTAGGTCAGCAGTCAATTAGGGGTAGAAGAATCACCAAAGGATATAGAGATAGATCACTTCCTCATTTCAAACCCAATGATGCTAATCCTGATTCCAAAGGTTTTGTAAAATCCAATTATAGAGACGGATTGAGTCCACTAGAATTCTTCTTCCATGCTATGGGAGGTAGAGAGGGACTTGTCGATACTGCAGTAAGGACACAACAGTCTGGATACATGCAAAGAAGACTCATCAATGCACTCGAACACATGAAGATTGAATATGATCAAACTGTTAGAGATCCACATGGCAACATAATTCAGTTTGTCTATGGAGAAGACGGGATAGATCCAGCAAAAAGTGATCATGGTGAAGCTGTAAATATTTCTAGATTGATAGAAGGAGAATTACTGGTCGATGAAGGCAAAAAAGCTACCGAAAAGGAATTTTCAGAAATTGTGAATAAACACTCAAAGACTCTTAATCCGAAACTTAGACAAAAGTTGTTATTAGCTCTTACTCAAAGCAAAATAAGCAGAGATGGCGCTAACAAAGTTATAAAGAAAACCATTGATCTTATCAACAGAGCAATGGTAGAACCCGGAGAGGCCGTGGGAGTTGTTACTGCTCAATCAATTGGTGAACCCGGAACTCAGATGACACTTAGAACATTCCATTTTGCAGGAGTTAAGGAAAGAAATGTTACATTGGGACTTCCAAGGCTAATAGAACTTGTCGATGCAAGGAAGAAGCCTGTTACGCCTACAATGGATGTATACCTGGACGAAGAACATAGAGGCTCAAAGGAAAAGGCTCTTAACGTAGCAAGAGACATAATATTTACAAAGGTTGCTGATCTAATTGAAAGAGGCGAGACTGATTATTCTGGTATACTGACATTCCATATTTCTGACTCAAAATTATCTGAGCGAGGCTGTACAATAGAAGATATTATGGAAGTTCTAAAGGGGCCAAAGAAAAAATATGATGTTACTTTACAGGAAGCAAAGAAAATTATAAAAATTTCTATTGCAGGCGAGCCCGATGCACAAACGTTACTGACGATGAAGAACAAACTATTGAATGCAAGAGTCAAAGGTGTACCGGATATCGAAAGAGTAACAATAGTGAAACAAGATGAAGAATGGGTTATTCAAACTGCGGGTTCAAATCTGTCCAAGATAATTGCAATAGATGGTATCGACACTTCAAGAATTATAACAAATAATGTTTATGAAGTTTGGCAGACTCTTGGAATAGAAGCTGCAAGAAATGCGTTAATTAAGGAAATAACTAATACGTTGGAAGAACAAGGACTAGAAGTTGACATGAGACATATAATGTTGGTTGCTGATTTAATGACTTCAAAAGGACATTTGCAGCAAATTGGAAGACATGGAATTGCAGGTACCAAAACTTCAGTACTGGCACGTGCTGCCTTTGAAATTACTGTACCCACCATAGCAAGAGCATCTTTGGAAGGACAGATAGAGTCCCTTAAAGGCGTAACAGAAAACGTTATAGTAGGCGCCACTGTACCTATTGGTACGGGAATGGTCGAACTATATATGAGTGTGAAGGATGAAAATGAAAAATCTCGAAAAAACAATCAAGGAAGCAATTAGTTCTAACAAATGCAAAATAGGAACCAGGGAAGTAATGGGTTCTATTAAAGGCTCAAAACTAATAGTTCTTTCTGACTCGTTAGTGGAGATGGATAGATCAAAAATCTTGGAAGAAGCAAAAGCTGCACAGGTACCAACGTTACGATATGATGGTAACTCAGTTCAACTAGGCAGATTGTGTAACAAGGCGTTTAGAATAAGTGCAATATCTCTCAAAATTGGCAAGGATAATGAAATTCAGGAGTTACTAAATGAATTTGGAAATAAATGATTCAAATGGGAAATTGCTGTTATTTTGAAGAAATTTTTCAGATTATTGAATTAAATGAATGACTGTAAAATGGACAACCAAATTTCAAACGCATCAAACAAATTAATTGTAAATGAAGGATTAAATTGACTGAAAAAATCAAACTAACTTCTGGAGATTTAAGATTAATGTCCTTATTTCAAAATATAACTGGTGCTGTTGCACGCGATTGCGTTGTTGACGAGAAGATGGATAGGGTAATATTCGTTGTAAATAAAGGTCAGATGGGCTTGGCAATTGGCAAAGGTGGGGCAACAATAAGACAGCTACAAGGAATTGTTACAAAGAAAGTTGAATTGGTTGAATACTCGGAAGATCCTTCCGCTTTTTTGGGGAATGTCCTTAACTCAGATATGATAAACGAGATAAAGATTAATAATAGATTTGATGGTTCAAGACAAGCTGTTGTGGTAGTCGATTCAAAAAAGAAAGGCATAGTAGTGGGTAAAGAGGGACGTAACGCGGAGAAGGCAAGAATTTTGGCAAAAAGATATTTTCAAATTTCAAATGTCATGATAGTGAGTGAAGATCATGCTCAGAATAAGTGAGGTTAGATGGTAAATGGCAAAATCACCATTAGGACTTTTTTCTGGAAGAGTCTTGAAATCAAAAAGAAAAAGGATGAGATGGTCAAATAAGTACTACAAGAGACGAATGTTGATGCTCGACAAAAAAGCAAACCCGTTAGAAGGTGCTCCACAGGCAAGAGCAATTGTTCTAGAAAAAGTTGGGATTGAATCAAAACAGCCAAACTCTGCAGTGAGAAAGTGTGTTAGAGTCCAATTAATCAAAAATGGAAAATCCATTACGGCATTCCTTCCCCGAGACGGCGCTCTAAATTATATAGATGAGCATGACGAAGTCTTGCTAGAAGGAATTGGAGGTTCAATGGGTGGTGCTATGGGAGACATTCCTGGAGTTAGATGGCAGGTGTTCAAAGTAAACGGAGTATCACTTATAGAGCTGGTATACGGAAGAAAAGAAAAACCGAGGAGATGAATTGAATGGTTACAAAAGAAACTGTCATGCTGTTGTTTAACAAGTGGAAAACAGATGAAATTGAAATCCACGATTCGGGCTTGAAAAATGTCATTGCATTAGATCCTGCAATTATTCCTATTAGCTTTGGAAGGCATGAACATCAACGATTAAAGAAAGCAGAAGTCCATATTATTGAAAGACTGGTAAACAAATTAATGCACTTTGGCAAGAAATATGCAAAAAATACTGGAAGAATGGGCGGTAAAAAGGGCAGAATGATAAAAACTGTGAAAACTGCACTTGACTTGATCTATCATGAAACTGGCAACAATCCAGTGGAACTGCTTATCAGGGCAATTGAATATGCTGCGCCTAACGAAGACACCACAAGAATCGTTTATGGTGGTGTTGTATATCACGTCTCTGTTGATGTGGCACCGTTAAGGCGTATTGATCTTGCACTCAGGTTTATCGCAGAAGGAGTAAGGGAATCAACTTATTCCAATCCAAAGACTATCGAAGAGTCCCTGGCAAAAGAGATCATTTCGGCCTCAAAAAATTCCATGGAAAGTCATTCTGTAAAAAAGAAGAATGAACAAGAAAGAATTGCAATGTCGTCAAGGTAGTAGCGTTGGCTCTGCAAAATATTAATCCCAACTTTTTTAACCTTTGACATTTTCATTTCAAAGTAAATATGTCTATGCTGAAAGTTAAATAACGACGGAATATTCTGAAAGAATTGTAAATGAGCGCTAAAGAAAATAAAATATTTTCAAAGGTTTCATTATTGAGTACTAAGTCCGGTAAGAAAATAATAAAACAGGTATTATTACAGGAACAAGGGTATAAACAATATAGTAAATACAAGGTCCAGTCTGAAAAGGAATTTACGGAATTTACAAATAGATTTCTACTATCTTTGCATCAAAAACTGATTTCAGATCCAAATCCAAAGGCAACAATGAAAAAATTTGTAGACGAGATAGAAGCAAATGATTTATCCTTAGATGACTCAAAGATTGATTCAGTACGAGAAAGGCTCTCAAAACCAGACGTCTTGGCCGATAGGGTACAGAGGATACTGAATTCTAACTTTGTAAAAATGACCTTTCCTGTCCTCAATGCTCTTATTGACAGTGCTTCAGATTTCTATAAAGACCCTATTTCTAAAGAGGTAAGGAACGCTATTGTTGATGGGCATTTAATTGCCATTGACCTTAGTGAACCAATGGACAGGATAATGGACGCTGATGAAGATATCGAATTTCTAGATGATTACAAGCTGATGAATCCCTATATCCTTGAGATAGCTCGACAAAAGATCTCGATTGGGGGCGATGCAGTACTAAAGGCCTTTGAAGATGGATTTAAAGATGCAAGGATTGGACAGTATATTGATGCCAGGCTAAAATTAAAGCCTGAATCTATAAGTGATGAGAATATGATTGGGTGTTACAAAAAATATCGAGCGGTAATGGGAACAGCGGGTAGAAACATGGCATTAAATCTCCCTCCTCTCAACGATATTTTTCATTTGGGTATGGCAAAGGCAGCTGAATGTGTTGGATGTGGCAATGAAATGGAGGATGCAATAGTAAACGGAGGAATAAAGATTCCATCATGGCCATTATACTACTCCATAGTTACAAAAGATGTTGAAAAGGCATTTGAACTTACGTTGGATAAAAGCGAAATTTATCTGGATGAAGCAAAGATAGCATTGGAGATGTTACCAGATGGGTTGACAATAAAGCCTTTCTTGAAATTCCTATTCCTGACAGTAAGTCATTATAATCAATACTGGTTTAATGAAATGAAACGTAGAGACTTGTTCCCGTATTTCCAAAAGAATCTGTCAATAAGTATCAAAAATTCAAAGTGACATTAATAATATTATTAAAATGTAAGTGTTAACTTGTGATCCAACCCAAAATATCCGAATTTGTTGGAAATGAAAATTCTCGTAAAAAAGTAGTGGAATGGTTAGTAAAGTGGTCAGATGGATCAAAGCCTCTGTTACTTGTAGGACCGCCAGGTGTTGGTAAAACATCATTTGTTCACGCATTATGCCGCGAATTTGATATTGATCTGATTGAATTAAATGCAAGCGATACTCGCAATAAGAACTTGCTTGCTCAGGTTATTTCCCCAATCTTTTCAAATGCGAGTCTTACTGGAAAGAACTTTCTTCTTTTTCTAGACGAGATGGATGGAATTTCAAATAGGGAAGATTCAGGAGGACTGGATTTTTTGCTAAATCTATTCAAAGAACCCTCGATAAGGGTAGTTATGGCGGCAAACAAGTCCAATGAGGCAATTAAGAAAATTTCAAAAGTATCAAAAACCATTACATTCTCACCAATCCCTCCAAGGCTATCAATGCTTTATTTGGATAAGATTCTTAGACTTCAAAACTCTTCAATGAAAGTCGAAGACAGGCTTGCGGTAGTTCGTAATTGTTTTGGTGATATTAGGTCGCTTTTGAATGCAGCACAGGTCATGAAGGCCGGATATATAACCACGAAAAATCACGTACTTGATATTGACATTGAAGACATGATAAACCAATTCTTTTCTTCTACGACTTTTGAAGATGCACTGGATGTTGTTCAGAGGGCCGATATTTCCTATTCGGATCCTAGATTTGGACAGTCTTCAGAAGATAGACGCAGAGACATACTTGCTGCTTTTTTCTCAAGCATTGTCATGTCAAAGATTGATGTCCCTACCATCACTTTGCTCTTAGACCGATTGTCAGACCTCGATGTAATCTTGAGTAGATCCATTGTTATGAGAAACTGGAAGATAATGAGATATTTCCCCCTGATACTAACTAAATCATTATTTTACGTGTCCCGGAATAAGTATGTTCGATACAACAGATATAGCATTGGCTTTGATCACATGGGCATTTTTTCAAGGGCCCAGGGATTGAAAAAAACCCTACGAATGCTGGCACAATATTTCCATACATCAAGAAGTACTTTTGGTTGTTTTTACTTTGAACCTCTGAGACAGATCCTGAGCCGCACAGCCGAATACGAGAACTTGATTAGAAGTACCATTCCATCTGAAAAAGAGGCTGATGTCATGGTCAGGGAGATATCGCGAACAGAAGAAAGGTCGTAGATAGAATCTAACGACAAAATACAATACGGTTCTGACGCCAAATGACAAGTTCTGGAAAAATATTAGAAATAATCTATTATTGATAATGTTAGTTCCGTTCCTTTCCAATGAAATAGAAAAACTTTAAACCCTCAAAAATTCTCTATTTCTCATGTCTAGCGAGTACGAACAGAACGTTGGAAAGCTCCTCGCCGAAAAGATTGAAAAGTATGAATCAATGAAAAATGATCCCAGCGTTTCAAAGAGCCAACTTGAAAGCCTTTTGTCTGAAATAGAATCGTTAGAGTCATTGTATGATAATTATAATTTAGGGATGAACTACTTCCGACGAGCGAGAGGCGGAAGGGCAGGTTTAAGGGAATAAAATACCCATCTCTACCATCAATCAATGAATTAATGAAAAAGTACAATCCTATCTAGTTAAGAAGTTCTAGATTTAGCTATAATGAATTTATATGCGAATATGTGCTGTTTAAAACTATTATGCATGATGAGAAGATAAACCGTCTACACGAAATGAAAAAAAAAGCAGAGATAGGAGGAGGCCGAGAGAGAATTGATGCTCAACACACAAAGGGGAAATTAACCGCAAGAGAAAGACTGGATTTACTTCTGGACAGTAATTCTTTCATCGAAATAGACAAGTATGTTGTCCACAGATCTACTGATACTGATTCTACAAAATACTATGGTGACGGTGTCATTACGGGTTTTGGTACTATCAACGGAAGACAGGTCTTTGTCTATGCATATGATTTTACAATTTTGGGTGGTTCCCTTGGTGAAATGGCAGGCAAAAAAATCGTAAAATTAATGGATCATGCAATCAAGGTTGGTGCACCGCTCATTGGGATTTTAGATTCTGGAGGAGCAAGAATCCAGGAAGGTGTAATGAGTCTTGATGGATATGGGGATATATTTTTTAGAAATACTATGGCTTCTGGTGTAATCCCACAAATAACGGCAAGTATTGGTCCGTGTGCCGGTGGAGCAGTTTATTCGCCTGCGATGACAGACTTTGTTATAATGGTTGAAAATATTGGTCAGATGTTTGTTACAGGTCCTGAAGTAGTAAAGGAAGTTCTCAGCCAGGAAGTATCTTTTGAAGATCTGGGCGGAGCAAGAACACATTCAACAAAATCAGGGGTTGCCCATTTCGTTGCAGAAAACGAATATGAATGCATGGATAAGATAAAAAAATTGATTTCATTTATTCCTCAGAATAATCTTGAAGTATCACCTGCTGCTGAGCTCCAGGATGATCCAAATAGACTCGAACCAGAATTCTCAAAAATATTGCCGGAAAATCCTTATGAACAGTACGACATGAAGCAAATTATAAAATTACTCGTTGATAAAGGCGATTTCCTTGAAGTACATGAGCATTTTGCGGAAAATATTATAATTGGTTTTGCAAGAATTGGTGGAAAAGCAATTGGAATTATTGCCAATCAACCCATGTATCTTGCCGGTGCACTTGATATCAATTCATCAACCAAAGCGGCTCGCTTCATTCGCTTTTGCGATTGTTTCAACATCCCAATTGTTACTCTCGTTGATACCCCTGGCTACTTGCCTGGGACAGATCAGGAACATAATGGTATAATACGACATGGTAGCAAGTTGCTCTATGCTTACTGTGAAGCAACGGTTCCAAAGGTAACATGTATTATCGGAAAGGCTTATGGTGGTGCATACATTGCAATGGGCAGTAAGAATCTTAGGGCAGACATAAATTATGCATGGCCAACCGCAGAAATTGCTGTCTTGGGTCCGGAGGCTGCCATAACAATAGTTCATAGAAAGGATCTCAAGAATTCCAAGAATCCCATTGAGATCAAAAAGAAATTAGCAAAAGAATTTCGCCAAAAGTTCGCAAATCCTTACATCGCGGCAGAAAAGGGAATAATTGATCTTGTTATTGACCCGATTGAAACTAGGATAATGATTGTGAAGGCCCTAAATGTATTACAGAATAAGAGGGAATCAAGACCGGTTAGGAAACATGGTAACATTAATCTTTAGGGGAGATCTGAAATGGGAAAATTAATCTCAAGTATACTAATTGCAAATAGAGGCGAGATAGCACTAAGGGTGATTAGAGCCTGCAAGGAAATGAGGATAAAATCCATTGCACTTTATTCCGATGAGGATTTACGATCAAAACATGTAAAGAGTGCCGATGAAGCATATTATCTAGGTCCCCCAGCACCTACTAAAAGTTATCTTAACATTGACAAGATAATTGAAATTGCTGAACGTGCAGGCGCTGAAGCAATTCATCCCGGATATGGATTTCTTTCCGAAAATGAGACCTTCGCAGCGAAATGTGAGGAAAAGGGAATTATCTTTATTGGTCCGACAAGTGAGGCCATGGCGCTTACTGGTGATAAAATGAAGTGTAAAGAAATAATGAAAAAAGCTGAAGTTCCAACAATACCAGGTAGTGATGATATCTTGGAAGAAGTTGATAAGGCAGTTGAAATTGCTCAAGAAGCTGGATATCCTGTTCTACTTAAGTCTGCATACGGTGGCGGTGGCAGAGGTATTCGGTTTGCAGACGATGAAAAGAAGCTTAGAGATGAATTTGAAATTGCAGCTGCTGAATCAAGAGCAGCATTTGGTAAATCTGGTTTGTATGTTGAAAAATTCCTGCAAGGAATAAGACACATAGAGTTCCAACTCGCTAGGGATTCCAGTGGGAACGGCAGACATCTGTTTGAACGAGAATGCTCCATACAAAGACGTCATCAAAAGTTAATAGAATTTTCTCCATCTTCTGTGGTAGATAAGAATACCAGA
Organism: Nitrososphaeraceae archaeon; assembly: GCA_046261955.1. GTDB lineage: Archaea > Thermoproteota > Nitrososphaeria > Nitrososphaerales > Nitrososphaeraceae > TA-21. The sequence continues at coordinate 15,841 of JBHENS010000019.1, forward strand.
GCCAAGATAGGAGAAATAGCTGTTAGGGCAGCAGAATCAGTAGACTATCTTAATGCAGGAACTGCTGAATTTTTAAGGGATGAAAAGAGTAATTTTTATTTCATTGAGGTTAACTCTCGTCTTCAGGTTGAGCATCCTGTTACAGAATTAGTCACAGGCATTGACCTTGTTAAATTGCAGATTAGAATTGCATGTGGTGAGGAGATTCCTTTTAAACAATCCGATCTCAATCTGAATGGCTCAGCAATAGAATGCAGAATAAACGCTGAAGATCCATTCCATGACTTTGTACCATCAGTTGGACTTGTACCAGATTGCAATCTTCCATATGGACCTGGGGTTAGGGTTGACACATATTTGTATCCAGGGTGCAACGTTTCAGGCTATTATGACTCTTTGGTCGCAAAATTGATAACATGGGGACAAGACTTTAATGAAGCAAGAGTAAGAATGTCCAATGCATTGGATGAATTTATGATAGAAGGAATAAACACTACTATTCCTCTATACAGAACAATAATGAATGAGAAGAACTTTATTAATGGAAACATTTCTACAGATTATTTGGAAAAGTACAATATGTTAAATGTAATGCAAGGTGAATTCAAAGAAAAGCACTTGAAGGAATCTGATACCGCAATCGCCGCCGCTCTGCTTTTTTCAGAATATCTAAAGGGACAATATAGTGCAGGAAATTTATCAAAAGAGTTCTCTTTGTCGAACTGGGTAAGAACAGGAAATATTAAAAATGGAATTTAAGATAAATAACTCAAATGACATATTATCAGGTTCAATTAATGAATATAGTGGAGATGGCAAGATTACTGCTACTATAAACGGTAAGGAACATTCTATAAGGATAGTGAGTCTCAAAAATAGTATACTGGAATTTATTTTAGACAATTCATATAGAACTGCCAAGATACTAGAATTTGGCAGCTCTCATATCAAATTGTTGATGAATGGCGAGCAAATTATTCTCAAGAAGCATTCGAAATTAACCGAAATTCTGGAAAAATCTATGGCATTAGGGGGATCCTTGTCTGGGGAAAAAAAACTCTTGAGTCAAATTCCCGGTAGAGTTGTGTCCATTATGGTAAAGGCAGGTGACCAAATAAAAAAGGGAGACTCTGTAATTGTACTTGAATCTATGAAAATGCAAGTTGCTGTAAAGGCTCATAAAGACGGTCAAATTAGTGATACAAAAGTAAAAATAGGCGATACTGTTTCAAGAAACGATGTTGTGGCAGTAATAGAATAAAAGATCAATATCCTATATTGGATATTACTTAACCATGTTTTGTAATCTGCATTTCAGTTATTGATTTCTTTTAGTTTACCTCTAATTTCATCATAATTCGGCTCAATCAGAGGGTTCTCTGAAATCCAAATATACTTAATTATTCCATCTTTGTCTAGTAGAAAGACAGATCTTTTTGCCGCATTGTAATCCTTCAATGGTCCAAGATCCTTCATTACTATACCATAGTCACTAATTGTTTCTTTCTTGTAATCGCTCAAAAGAGGGAAATTCAGGTGTCTGTTTACTTTGAATGTTTTATTTGCGAATGGACCATCTACTGAAATGCCTAATACTGCGGTATTATTATTTTCAAATTCGCTCAGTGAGTCTCTAAAAATACACATCTCAGTAGTACATACTGGAGATTCTGCGGCCGGAAAGAATGCCAATAACGTATTCTTGCCTCTAAACTCTCTAAGTTTATGAATGTTCATGTCAATATCGGGTAATTCAAAATCAGGAGCTATATCTCCTTCTTTTAGATTTGCCATGTCTTTTTTTGTAATCTGCTCAATGTTAATCTTTCTATCAGAATCGATCATTCAAATGGAATTGGAATTTGTGCCGACTGGTTCTAGATCTAAATTGTTTTGGTGTTCGAAGTAGTATTGATATTTTCTCTGCTATTATAGCCTGATAGATCTAGCGCTATGTGTTTGAATCCCAAGTCTTTTAATTTTGAATCTATCTCTGAGAGTTTAAGTACATCAAACATATCTTTTATTTCTTCCCTACCAACTTCAATTCTTGCGATGTCTTGATGATCTCTGACTCTTACCTGTCTGACTTTGAAAATGGACTTGACCAATGATTCTGCTGTTTCTATTCTTTTTAGTTTTTCAAATGTTACGGGTATTCCATGAGGTATTCTTGAGGCCAAACATGAATTTGAGGGTTTGTCGTATACTGATAAATTATTTGATTTAGCAATATTTCTTACATTTTGTTTGCCTATGCCTAGTTCTACAAGAGGACTTTGGATACCATTTTCTCTTAAGGCTTTGATTCCTGGACGATAATCAGTCAAATCGTCTGTATTTGTACCATCTACAATTAAATGTACATTCATTTGTCTTGCTTCCTTCAACAAATATCTTGACAATTCAGTCCTACAATGATAACATCGGAATGAATCATTCTTGACAAATTCTATATTGTCTAACTCATTATATTTTATTATTTTATGTTCAATGTTTATCTCTTTTGCAATTTTTTTTGCAGACGTTAATTCATCAGCAGAAAGAGTATTATAATCTGCAGTAACAGCAATTGCGTTTTTGTCCAATGCTTTCTTTGCCGCCATTGCAACAACGGCACTATCTACCCCCCCGGACAATGCAACTATGGCAGTTTGATTCTTATCATGAAACCATGATACTAATTGTTGAAAAAACTTATCGTCCAAATTCATTGTCACTTGTATTTTTCTATTATTTCGTGATAGACAGTATCAAAGACTTTCTTGTAAGGAATTTTTAGGACTGTTGAAATATTTTTGATGTCGTCATATTCTGGCTTTATTGAGTTGACCGATCCATTTCCATTCTTTGAAATCTTGACCTTGACTTTAAATTTGCGATTCTCAATGGTTATAGGAAGAGTTATGAACGATCTAGAAGTTGTTATCCTATTTACTTCATTTACTCTACATCCTAGGGAGCCTGTTTCACTTAAAAGAATTTGAATAAGCAAATCTCTGGATGTTTTGTCCGCCAATACTTTGACTACAAATGAGGGCCTATTTTTTTTAGATATGCCATGTAGCACGGTAACATCCTTTGCATTATTTGCATAGAGTACGTCTGTCAGATTTCCGATAATCTCACCTGTCACATCATCAACATTAGTTTCAATTTCATAGACAGTTTCAGAAGTATAGTCCGACTTTAAGTTTGAATTTCCAACGACTAATCTAAGTATGTTGGCAACATTTTTACCCTCTTTTCGACCACCGCCATTTCCTATTTTTTCAGGTATGATTGGCGGATACTGTGAAATATGCTCCGAAGCCAAGTTGACCAGCATAGCCGCACCGGTAGGCGTAGTAAGCTCTCCATCAAGTTTACCAGGTACCAGTAATATTTGTCTATCAATCAAAATCTCCAAAATTGCATTACCTGGATTTGGAACTACCCCGTGAGAAAATTCTAATAATCCGTTACCAACGGCTACATCAGTAGTGTAGAATTTTTTTGAAAGAAGGTTTAGATCATCCAAGGCAACAGCCGTACCTATCAGGTCTGCCGCAGTATCGATAGTCGAGACTTCATGCAATCGGACGCTGGTATAACTGCTTCCATGAATTTTTGATTCTGCTTGGATTATTTTTTTCAGTGAATTGAGAACAAATGATTTTGCAACATTTGATAAATTCAACGAATCGCTACAAGCAGCAATCGCTCTGTATACTGCGTTTCCTATTCGTGAATTTGCCGAATCCGTAAAGTCAAACAAAAACTTGGTACATGAAATTCCATAAGAGCTAGTTTTTACAAAGTCAACATTGCGTATTTTGGATCCCTTAAAATAATTCTGGCAAGCGTAAATGGAATCAATAACTTTTTTTTTATTTGCTCCAACGTCTATTAGACTGCTTAGGAGCATGTCGCCAGAAATTCCAGCAACTTGTGAGTCAATAATTACTATCTTGGCCATATAAATGAAAAATCTCTCTTCTATATCCTATTTATATAATTTAAAGATTGTTGTTTATTACCAATTTAGATTGACATTTTCAAAATGGAATACAGAAAACAATTAAACGATAGAAGTAAATTCGCAATAGTATTTCAAGTAATTGTTCTTTTCTTACATCGTCTAAAATATTGATACTTAGTTTAGCACTATTAAGGATTGCAATTCCGTATCATGTTATCGTTAATTATAGTCGCACAGGTCCTGTCGCAACTGGTAATCAATTTTAGTAATTGACGTATTCTATTAGGTTGCTAACAGAGTTGAAGTTACCCACTTCATCTAAATTGTGAGCATCGCTACCCAAGTGAAAATTTACATTATTATCTTTAAAGATTCTTAACCATTTCATTGGGGGCCTGCGATATTTCGCGTTTATCTCTACAGTCTTGTAATTTAGTTTTAATAATTGTGATAATTCAACTAATTCATCCTCCGTCAAGTCAAATGATTCTTCAGGGGCCAAATGACCAATAACATTCACATATGGCAAAGTAATTGCGGATTTCAGAGCTGAGAGCCAGTCTTCCTTATTGTTGTACCTTGTATGAAAACTTGCAATCAGAAAATGACCTTCATATTCGGTTGGAAAATCAACTGTGCCATCCTTTAGTATTTTTGCTTCAAAACCGGAGATTATGGTTATCTTAGTTCCATATGATACAACTCTGTCGATTTCCTCCAAATATCTTGGTATCCAATCAGAAGTCTTTCTAACATGTTCTGTAAAGGCTAAAGTATTCAAGTCAATCTTTTCCGCATACCTTGTTACTTTTTCAATCGATAATTCCTGAGGTGAATGATCATTATAGTTGCTATGGACATGATAGTCCTTCTTTAGGTCGAGCAAGTGCATTTTATTTATCTAGTTACTTATTTAATTTGTTTGAAAACTCAAATTAAAAAGCAAATCGAAAATCCCTCAAAATTTTTATATGATACCAAACAAAATTTTAATTCGGATAGGAATACTGCTTGAAAGAAGTCTCAAATTCCACTATTTTAGTTCCGGGTGCTTCTGCACCAGCTGCAATTAATACCATAAAATCTCTGAAAATGGTAAAATATCCAGTAAAGATCGTCAGTTCCGATACAAATCCTGTTTCAGCAGGGTTTTACATGTCTGACGCTCATGAACTGTTACCAGAAGTAGAAAGCAAATCATATTTAACTCGGCTATTTGAAATAATCGCAAAGCACAAGATTAGTATTCTTATGCCATCTTCCGGGTATGATATTTATCATTATAGTAAGAACAAGGAAAAATTATTGAGAATGGGGGTATTACCGGTGGTAAGTGATGAAAAGACTATGGAGACCTGTAGAGACAAGATGCAGACTTTTGATTATCTTTCGAAAAAATTTGATTTACCTTTCACTGCATTAGACTCAAGAAAAATAGGGGAATTTCCACTAATTGCAAAACCAAGATTTGGAAAAGGAAGCAAAGGTATTGTAAAAATAGATAATGAAAATGATTTGAAATATATTCAATCAAAACAAGATGGCTTGATTTTTCAACAATATTTACCCGGTACCGAATATACAATAGATGTACTGTCAAACTTGGGAGGTGAACCGATAATTGCCGTTCCTAGAATCAGACTTCAAACAAAGGCAGGAATCTCAACCATGGGTAAAATTGTCAATGATGAAAATATTTCTGAAACATGCAAATCTGTTGCAAAATATCTGAAAATAAGAGGACCGTGTTGTATTCAGATGAAGGAATCAGAAGAAGGTATTCTCAAAATAGTTGAAGTTAATCCACGGTTGGGCGGGGGTACTATTTTTACTACACTGGCCGGTGCAAATTTCCCAGCAATGATCTTAGACATGGTAAAAGGCAAGAAACTCAAAATACCAAAGATTACTGAAATCACCATTGTGCGATATTTTGAAGAGATAGTAGTGGAAAATGGAAAGGCAATGAAATATGACTTGAATTTAGTATGACATCCATATTCTGTTTTAAGTTATTTCCGCAGCTAATGTCCTGTATTTCAAGTACTTCACCAATCTTACACGGCCAATATCCGGTAAATTTCATCATAATGACTGAAAACCCTATTATCATCATTAAGGTAACAAGTATTGCACTGATATAGGCCATTATCAAGAATCACTTGCGAGAGAATGTAGTGGAGTTCTCCAAGCACAGAATCATGTTTTTATTATCTCCAACTCTTATTTCTAATAGTTATTGCCGAATATATCAGAAGCCAAGTGTACACAAAAGTAGTAATTAATGTAAAGGGCGGTCTATAGAGCCATAGCCCATCATCAGGGTTTCTTAACCTGTACTCTACTGCATAAATCATTCCTGTAAACATTACACCTGCAATCCAGAATAACACTGAAGTAAAATCTCCTTTAATGGGCAAAATTGCTATAGTGTAAAAAAGAATGTATGGTCTAATTAGCTTCATGGCAGTTTGAATATAATACAAAAGTGCAATAAATGAAGGTCTTTTCCAATATATTCTACCAGTTGCAAAAAGACTACGAATAAAGCTCTTCTTCCACCGTATTTGTTGTATTGCTAGCGATTCAAATGTTTTGGGTACACCCACGTTTACTTTGATGCTGTTTGAGTATTCCACATTCCATTTTATGGGAGTATTGGAAAATTCAGCATCAGGGTCCAATGATTTTTTCATTGTTTCAATATCGTCGTCGCCTGTCTGCAAGATAGGCATATGTTCGTGTTGTTTCTTATTGGGCAAAGTATCAAGTGTTGTACGAGTACCCAGAATATGAGCTGTCATTCTCCGATCAGTACAGAATTTAAAATCCATACCCAAAAATCTGTCATTTGCCCAGTCGTGAATAAAGTCCTGAATCGCTATTCTCCTGTAAAAGCTGAGCGATCCAGAACAGCAAGTTACTGATTTAAAGGAACTCTCAGCAGCTTTAATTGATCTACAGGATATGTCTATGTATACTTGTTGAAACTTTTCTATTGTATTTCCCCGTTGCGCATCCCTAACCCTCCCATGACAGGTCAACGCACCCAATTTTCTATCATTATGGAATATTTTGGCGGCTTTCTCTACAGCGTCAAGTGACATGTCGCAATCACTGTCCATAAATGCATAAATTTCGCCCCGAGCTATCTCACTTGCTGCTTCTACTGCCTTTTTCTTTCCAACGCTCTTTGAAAGATGCAAAATACTAAGATGCTCTGTCCTGTTTTCTTTACGCATTTCATCAAGAATTTCTCCAGTACTGTCAGTACTACCATCATTTACAACGATTATTTCCTTGTTCCTATACGTTTGATTCAAACAAGATTGAACGCAATTTCGAATATTCTTTTCCTCATTTTTTGCTGGTACTACTATACTTATTAAAGGACCGTCTGAAATATCAACATTTTTAGCATTCGAATAAGGGTCCTTATACTTAAAATAGGAAAGCACTAGGACACACAATAAAAC
>JBHENS010000019.1:23287-23529 GCA_046261955.1 Nitrososphaeraceae archaeon
CCTTCGCTCCTAAGACACAACCCACTGCTATTACCATCAGTACTCTTGCTAACCATTTCCTTTTTTCAAGCGCTGAATACCGTGAAGTTTGTTCTTGTAGAATCATTCATAGACACCTATCTGAATAAATTTTAATCTAGATAATAATGTCATTAGTAGTACTTCACTACATATAGAGTTTATTTTTCTTATTAATTTTGTTATTGCAATAAACATGATTGTATTGCCAAAGAGGGTTAACC
>JBHENS010000020.1:0-23122 GCA_046261955.1 Nitrososphaeraceae archaeon
CTTCAGGTCTGTTGATTCGAAGTAGAGCGATTTCCCCTTGGGGTTCAAGTTGAATATATTTCATATTAGACATTGTGAAAATTGTAAACTGCATTCAATTAAATCTTATTCTGGATTACGTCCAAAACTCAAAAAAAGTTATGACTGTGTTAATTACAGATTGGATGAAGAAGAAATGAAAGAGAGGAAAGGAAGTTTCAGGCGCCAGCCATTCCGTTTCTTAATTCAACGGCCTTGTGATCGTCACCTTCAACAGCCATTGATTCGGCAGCTGCCTTGTGCATTTCGGACATTGCGCATCCCATTTGTGCCTCAGGTTTACCTTTTCTCATAATACCACGGTATAAACCTGCTTCAAGGGTTTGTCCATGAGCTTTTTCCCATTCTTCAACAGGGATGCTGTATTTCTTTTGGATTCTATCTCTATACCATTCTGGAATTACATTAAATGCGCAGAATGGAATAATTCTCAAGTCAGGTGTCAAATAATGGATATCACATCTCTGCAGTCTCTCTAGATCTTCATTATATTTGTCCTGGAAGTGCATCATTCCTAAGAACAGTGAACGAACATGCCATGAACCTACTGAGTCAAAATTACGCTTTAACAGTATGCTAGAGAACATCTTTGCAAGGTTCAATCCATGAGGCTGTTTGTCTCTATCAATGAATTGGTTTAGTTTTCTAATAACTTGTAACATTGCATAGTACCTATTTGCCCCTGATCTTATCTCTTCAGCCTTTTCTTCGAAATATTCCAAAACACCTTTAAGGTCAACAAAGGATGTAAGTGGAATTAACTTCCTGGTTTGAGTGTCCTCAAATACATAGGTTCCAGCACCGCAGGCAAAGTGAATTGAAAGTTCATACTTTGGCTTTTTGCTAAATGCTTCGATTACATTTGTTAGTGGCATACATGATGGAACTGGGAACCAATCATCCATTGAGATTTCTCCATTGGTTTGTTCTTGTATTCTTTCTATACAGTCTGGAATGGTAATTCTATATTTTTCTCGTTCCTTTTTGCCCATTCTTCCAGTTAATGAAACCGGTTGGAAGTTTACAGCATGAACTACATCAAGATGTTTTTGAGCGTATCTAATAATTGGACCTAATTCATGATCGTTGATGGACTTTATTACGGTAGGAACGAACACTACAGTAGTTCCAGATTTTCTGGCAGATTCCAGAGCATATGGAACTTCCCAATGATTCTTTGGATTCGTTCTTGGAGTGACTCCATCAAATGACAAATATAGATTACTTACTCCAGCATTTCTTACCTGACGCATAGTCTCTGGAGAAAGCGCCAATTTGATACCATTAGTATTCATTTGCACATGATCAACACCCTCTTCTTTCATAATCCTAATGATATCCGTGATATCATCTCTTAACATTGGTTCACCGCCTGTAATTTGGATTGAGTTTCCGGCAATTGGTTTTTCAGCCTTTAGAGTTTTCATCATGGCTCGAACTTGTTCATGAGTGGGTTCATATAGGTAAGCACCTTCCAGGCCCTTCTTAACATAAAAGAAACAGTACCAGCATGTAAGATCGCATCTATTAGTGACTATCATATTAGCTAGTCCGGAATGTGACAGATGGTTAGTACATAATCCACAGTTAGTCGGGCATGCGCACTTGTCCACCATAACATTTGGCGCGTGTGCGCCTTTTCCATCCATCCAATATGTGCTAAATTTATTGTACATCTTGTATGAACCGAAGTACAATTCCTCACATTCACCGTGTGTAGGACAGGTTTTAGTCATGAAGACTTTACCTTCTCTTTCAAAGACTTCAGCGTCAAGGATCATGTTGCAATCTGGACAGATACTCTGAGTAAAGCGTATAGTCCTCTTGTCTGTGTTCACCTTATTTACCGTACGATTAGATATTTGTATTAATTCCACTAAATTTCACCTAAGTATTCATGTCGAATTTGTGTATTTCCTATATAAGTATAGTGTAACTAATAATATGGTGATTAGTGATTAGTTTGCTATCGATTGAGTAAATAGTACATCTAAAATATATAGTATGTTTCTGTTATCCAGTCTTACCACTATTATGAGTTTATCTGATAAGACCAAGAAAGCAATGGAAGAGGTAGGTTTGGGAAGTTATGAAATAAAAGTTTACATTTCATTGCTTGAAAATGGGTCGATGGCAGCTTCTGAGATAAGTAAAAAATCGAATGTGCCTTATTCAAAGATATACGAGGTTTTAAATTCTTTAGAAGAGAGAGGTTGGATTGAATCTAATAGCTCGAGACCGCAGAAATTCTTTCCAAATTCACCGCAAACTGCAACGCAAACGACTAGGACATTGATTGAAAAAAAGATAGACTCTAACAATGAGTTAATAATACAAGAATTAATGCCCATTTACGAAAAAACAGGGATTAAGGAAAGGCCAGAGATATGGGTGGTAATGGGTTTATTCAATATCGCTAATAAGGTTCAAGAAATAATTCAAAACTGTAAGAAGGAATTGCTAATTGCGTTACCTCAAGGCGCGGAAAACATTGTCGGCATTATTCAGGGCACGTTAAGAACACTGTCAGAGAAAGGTGTAAAAATTGCAGTCCTTGTTTCTGAAAATACAAGTAAAGAAACAATCCTTACGATTTCAAGAGTAGCTGAAGTTAGAGTTAAGAACAATATGTTTGGGGGAGGAGTCATTGGTGATATTAATCAGGTTATGATATTACTTGGAAATGGAAGAAATGAAAAGGGATCTGTAGAGCCAATAGCAATTTGGGCTGATCATATCGGTTTGACAGGATTTGCAAAGGAATACTTTAGCTATTTATGGTCTGATGCAAGTTCAAAGTAAGGTATAAAGTTGAAATTGCTATCATTTCGCACAAATACAATCTAACTTTTAAGTCTCTCCAAGCGTAATAGTAAAGGACAAACAATGACGGAATAGCCCTACTGAGACAATATGAAGTAGATCTTGAGTTAGGAGTTTGTCCACCCTAAATTAAGCAAGAACATTCTCTCTACGATCAAGAATACATACCAACCGATAAGTGATTTACTAAGATGAAATATTAGGCCGCGAAAATAACTTGTCAGAAACTTGATAAATAGCAACTAATCCTATGAACACATTGGTACTAATAGAATCTCCTTGTTCGCTTGAAAGTTTTAGGAGGTTTATAATTATAAGTACGTGTAGATCCTTTATACCCGAAAGTTACATGCATGACTTTGAAATATTTCCTGAGCGTGAAGAAGGGCCCGGAGCGATTTATATCGAAGCAGTGGATAAGGTGACTCTTAAGAAAATTCGTGAAATGACGTTCGTAAACGCCAAGGAAGTGCTTGGGATCATTTATTCTTCAAAAACTGGAAACACAAATCTCAAATGGAGACAAACTAGAAGGAAAAATGGAAAAGTAACTGGAGAGGCATCACCAAATGCACTAGTAAATCTTGTTGAATCGGAAGTAATAACTCAAGAGTGGGTAAACAGTTACCTTGAATCTTCAAAGCATAGTAACGAGATCAACAACGACTCGAAATCGAACACCGGTCCAGTCAATAATTAGAAATAATGTGAATAATAGTTCAGATGATTGTACGTGATTCAAAGCATTCTGAAAAATCTAAAGCAATAATCCCAGAAGACCTGGACGATCTATTTACATTAAGAAGAATAATTGAAATAGACGATAACATTATCACAGATACCACAAGATCCATTAAACAGAGATCTGAATTTTCAAGACCTGATAAAGGCGAGCGAGTAAAAATAAGAATATTACTAAGAGTTGAGAATATCAAGTTTGATGGTACTGTTGATCGAATAAGAATTGGAGGTACTATATTAAATAGTGACAACGAATTAGTTCCAAAGGGCGTTCATCATTCTATATCAATCAAAGTGGATGATATGATAATTTTAGAAAAAAAACAGTGGAAGAAAATTCAAAGTGATATATTAAAGAATTCCGGCAACGATACAATATACCTCTTAATTTCAATTGATATTCAGGAAGCTGCGGTAGCATTAGTAACGGGTACTCATGTAAAGATTTTGCCGAATATTTATTCAGGTCAGAGTGGAAAAAGGTTTCAGGGGGCTAGAATGATAAATGCAAATATAGACAGATTCTTTGAGGAAATACTCACGGGGATTAAGAGTGTTACTAATTTACACTCACAAAAACAAATGCTAGTTTTATTTGGCCCGGGAGAAACCAAGAGGAAATTTTTCAACTTTCTTTCTAAAGAAATTAATGACAAAATTATAGTCCTGGAAGGAATAGACGTAGCCGGGGAGGACGGTATTTTTGTATCCCTGCGATCCACATCTCTAAAAGAGCTATTAAAGGCAAGTAAGATTGGAATAGTCTCTTCTTTACTGGACAAATTAATTTATCTTATTCATAGGAGTGAGCCTAAATATGCCATTGGAGTTAATGAGGTAAGGGATGCAATAAATAATAAATCAATAGAGAGCTTGATTTATTCTAACTCTATTTTAGAAAAGCTCAATGAGGTTGAATTCATCGATTTATTGAATTCTACCGAGACTATTGGAGGAAAAATATATGGAGTAGATGCGTCTACCGACATTGGACTTAGAGTTTCTTCCTTAGGAGGAGTAGTAGGACTTCTTAGATTTGCAATAAGATAACTTATTGATAGATAAATAGTAAGAAACCTAACCGATTAACCATCCAAGGTAATCTTTGTCGATGCTATCAATTTTAACTTCAACAATTTCAGGTACTTCGTATGGATGAATTTTTTTTAATTCTTTTTTTAGTTTGGCAGATGAAACGGTTTTAAAAAAACAAAGATACTCATTATCATATTGTATCTTCTCCTTCCAGTAATAAAATGAGTTTATTTTGATAATATTTACGCATGCACACAGCTTTCTTGAAATCATTTCTTTCGCTATCTTACTTGCTGATTTTCTAGACTGAAATGTGGAAATTATTATTGATCCTCTAGTTGGTGATTGTTTTGGATTCGTAGCATTCATTTGTTATCTTTGATGTAAATCAGCGAATTTCAAAAAATTAGAAAGAGTAATTACTCTGTATGTTCTCCAATTGAGGATTTAGAATTCCTGTTAAATGTACCCATAGGTACATCTGGAAAGTTGTCAGTAACCCTTTGTTCTGCCACTATGCTTGCTTCTGCAAGTATGTTATTCATATCTCCTCCTGAAGGATTTAGCGCAATGCCTATATCAGAAGTACTATTGGCATTTGCCATAATATCGCTGAAGATATCAGTAATTTCCCCGAGCTCCGTATCGACGTTTGGCATTAACCCAGTTAGTCCTGTTTTTACTTTTGAAAGTGTTCCAACAGCTGGTTTTAATGCTGTTAGAGCATCTCCGATATCTATAGTAGATTCTAATCTCATATGAACCTGCTCAAGTGACATTTTTAATTGTGAAATAGTCTTGATTGTTTTCCTAACTTGTGAGAGTTCATTAGAAAGCATCTTACTCTGCTGACTATCATGATTTTGTAAATGAGTAACAATTTGATCAAAAAGAGTTCTATCTTTAGATTTTAGTTTTTCCAAAAGTGTGTCTAATTTTTGTGTTTGAATTCCCAGTCTGTTCTTTGCTGTTTCCATAGTCGGTTTTAGAGGTTTCTGCGTCCTCAAACTCTCTCTAAATCTTTCAGTAGCATCCTTTTTGGCCTCCTTATTCCACTGGTTTGAAAAGCTAGTCATGACATCTAAACTAAGTAGTAGACGTTAAATCAAAGTGTCATATTTGAATAACCTGCTAGTAATATTTTCTAAACATATTCACACATACTTCTAGTATTTTTTTCTATCATACTATCTCAACACTATACAAATTGCTTTTTTGTCTCCGATTTATTAACCACCTTAAATATCTTTTAGTCTAGAATTATCTCTATTGCATCTAAAGGAATGGTGTAAGATGGATGAGACACTATATAGTGCCGAAACCAATGAACAATATTTACAATTTGCAGGCTTTGAGTATGATAAAAAAAATATTGAAAATTTGTCAAAAATGAACTTTTTGATCTCAGAGATATTCGTAAGAACATTTTCTGAACCAAGGATATTGCTGCTGTCTTCAATAGAAAACATTTCTAATGCAGTAACAAAACCGCTTGAATTAAAATTGCACGAATTAAGAGGTACCAAGATAAGAAGTAGAGATTTCAAATATAATGGAAAGCAGGTAAACTGGAACACTTGGAGACAGTTTAGTATCTTTGAAAAAGACCACAAAAAAAGAAGGGTTGTTTTTGATGAATTTGTTAAGAAGACAAAGTATATCGCTCCTGTAATTAATTTGCGATTTAGCAAAATCAGAAAAATCTATTCTAGTTTCTCTGACAAAATCGAAGAAAATTCAAAAGGATCATTTACCCCCTTGGATGGTTATCTGATTAGTGAAAAAATAACTCTATCCAAACTCAAGAATTTGGTTTCGGATATGGGACAACGCGCAACAACACCATTCAGGAGTGAATTAAAATTTGGTACGGAGCTTATTGGAAAGGATCCTGAATATTATGATGATTTTTATTTTTTTCGCAATAGAATCTTCCAGAGTATGGAGAAATATTTTTCCAAAATTAATCCTGTCGTTATGATTAGGAGGACTTTAGGCTCCATTGGATTTAATTTTTCAAAAATACACTTTGATACGTATAACAGGCCCAACAAATATCCATCACCGATTTGCTTCTTTGTAAAAATTCCTGATGATATTAGGGTCTTGTACAAAAGTGAAAGTCCTTACTTTAATTTGCAAAGCTGCTATCATGAAACTGGACATGCTATACATGCCTCTTCAATAGACCCGGAATTGAGCTATTGGGAAAAATACAAATTTTCAATGGGGATAGCTGAAATATTTTCAATACTGATTGAGAGATTGACGAGAAACCCATTATATTTGAGGGATATTGGAATCACAAACGATAAGGTACTAAGTCAACTCGTCTGGAAAAACAAATTCATGGAACTATTTTTTGTCGTTTTTTATGCCGCAAATTCCTTAATGATAATTGAATTTTGGAAAAAAAATCTTACAATCTATGAAGCAAGTAGGTCGTATGAAAAGCTAATCAAAAAGTATATGGGTCTCGAAGTACCTGGAGATTATTGGATGTTGCATCATATTCTTCCGGAGTCAATAATGTATGTACCAAGTTATATGATAGCTGCTATCCGAGCTGCAGAATTAGAACGGTACCTAACCAATAGGTTCGGTGAAAAGTGGTGGAATGAACCTACTGCTGGAAAGAAGGTTAGAGAAATAATGGCGAAAGGAGAGAAGATAGATTTGAAGGAATTTTCCAAACTTGACCCGAATATTTATATGAAGGAGATAAGTTCGCGCTAATCTCTCATCAGATAATAGAAGGAGAACAGGAGAATAATTTTTGGTCGGAACTTCCAAAAGTGCTGTGTACGCTGCATTATTTGGTAACTTAGGTATATCAATTGCAAAACTAATTGCAGCATTACTAACTAATAGTAGTGCAATGTGGTCAGAAACATATCATTCCTTTTCTGACACTTTTAATCAGGTATTATTGTTAATAGGAATCAAGACAAGTTCTAGAGTACCCACAGAAAGAAATCCATTTGGATATGGAAAGGAACAATTTTTGGTCATTTATTGTTGCAACCTTATTATTTGGCATTTCTGGAATTCTATCTTTTGAAAAAGGATTTGCTTCAATTTTCGATGCTGTACACCAAATTGTAAATACCAATGTGAGCTACATAATACTCTTAATATCGGCCATTTTTGAAGGTAATGCACTGCGTATTGCTTTCAATTTGTTTAGGGGTAATATTGAAGCGAGAGGAGAAAAAGTAAATCTGCACAAGTTATTTACAGAATTTCAAGAAAGTAAAGACCCCACCGTTCTTACCGTTATGGTTGAGGATTCAGCGGCATTACTTGGAATAGCTATAGCTGCTATAGGGATCTATTTGTCTGATATTACCAACAATACGATTTATGATGCTTTTGCTTCTATATCAATAGGTTTAGTTCTAACGTTATTTGCATTCTTTTTGGCAAAAGAAAATAGAGCTCTACTTATTGGCGAAGCAATGTCTAAGAAGGATCATGTTAAAATTATAGAATCAGTGTCAAAGATTCCTGAGGTAAACAGAGTAATTACACTCAGAACCATGCATTTTGGTCCCAATGATGTCCTTGTTGCAATGGAAGTGAGTATAGTAGATAACATAAATACAGATCAAATTGAGCAGGTAATAGATACAATTGAGGAACGAATCAAATCCGTAATCGATGTGAAAACATCATCCAAGATTTATGTAGAAGTGGAAAGGGATAGCTGTCCGGTTAATTCCAAAAAGATGCAAGACCATAAAAAGAATGAATAAAGGCAACATGCCTATGCATCTAATTTATGACAATGCATTATTTGTAATTGTTAACTAAATGGACTATACCGTTTTCAATTGGATCTCTGAAATTCAAATAGGTGTCTTCATGTGATTCACGTGTAGTGTCATGTTTATGAGATACATCCTCTACACGCTGACATTTATTGCAAATCCATGAAACATACTCTTTACAATAATTGCACATTGAGATTGGCACTAGAATCTTTCCACATGACCTACATGATTCCTTGTTAAATACCGTGTTTTACTCCTCTTTGTAATTATTATATCATATTTGGGTCTAGCATATAAATTCTACACCTCCACATATCGAATTTTACATAAAAAAACTAGATTATTGAAATTATCTCATTAGAGAAAAAGTAGGGAATTTTTGCGCTTGCCTATTCCTTATCTACGAATTCATCGGCAGTTGGTGGTTCTGGATTCAAACCCTTTCTCTTCCTAACGTCATTTACAAGTGTTTTGAGTATGGATTGTGGCACAACTTGCCAAGTCTTAAAATATGTATTCCATAGGGCCTTTCCAGCAGTGCCACCACGCATTACCTCAGACAAGTCAAATGTCTCGGACGCAGGAACTTCACCCAGTATAATGGTAATTACTCCTTTCTGTTCGACGTTCAATAATTTTCCACGTTTTCCGGACAAGATCCCAGCTACTGTTCCGATTTGCTCCTGTGGACATTTTATCTCCATACCGAGAATTGGTTCTAGTAACGCTGGACCCGCTAAGAGCATTGATCCCAGCATAGCTCGTCTTGTTGCTGGCATTAATTGTGCGAGACCACGGTGAGCAGGGTCCTCGTGGGGTACAAAATGATGCAGAACAAATTTTACTCCACGAACTGTTTCATGAGCAATAGGACCTGAGTGTATTACATCATCAAAACCCGATCTTATAGAATCCATCGATTCCTGAATAAATTGAACACCCTTAGTTTCGTCAACAAGAATATTCCCGCTGACATCAACAGCAGAAACTTTCTTTGCTTCGTCTGCGCTCCATCCTTTTTCCCGTAATAATTTTGCCATCTGTTTTCTGTCCAAATCCTCATGAATTTGGCCATTCTTAATTAATTCAATAATTTCCTCTCCTAATGGTTCAATTCTCATGAAAATCTTGTTGTGTTTATTTGGAGATTTACTCATAATAGGCCCAGCACTATTGCGTATTGTTTCACGATAATTGATAAGAGGCTGAGTTGTAGTAATTTCCAGACCTGTTTCTAGTATCAGAGATGTAGCAATCTCAAGGTGGAGTACACCCATACCCGAAAGTAATGTTTCACCAGTTTCTTCGTTGATTTTTACTATAAGGTTTGGATCTTCAACAGTTATTCTCCTTAATGCTTCAACCAATTTAGGTAGATCTTTGGGATGTTTTGGTTCTATTGCAATAGTAACAACAGGTTCTGAAACATACTTGATTGATTCAAATGGAGGCACATTCTTAATGGATGAAAATGTTTCCCCTGCAATCGCATGATCTATTCCAAGTAAAGCCGGGATATTACCTGCTGGAAGCATGTTCACCAACTCACGAGTGTTACCCATGTAGATGTTTACTGATTGAACTTTACCCATCCTTTTCCCGTCAATTAAATAAACTTCATCTCCATCCTTTATTGTACCTGAAAACAATCTGCCTGTAGCTATCCTGCCAGCTTGTGGATCCACATTGATTGTGGTAACCATCATTAGAATTGGTCCTTTATCATCACATGATACAAGAGACTTTCCAATGTCAGAATCAAGATCACCCGGCCATATTTTCGGTATTCTATATCTCTGTGCTACATGAGGAGGTGGATGATGCTGTACGACCATTCCGAGGACAGCTTCATGTAGCGGTGCTTTTTCCGAAAGTGCCTTTATCAAGGATTGGTCATCAGAATTGTACGCGTCATAAACATCCTTGAAACCAACCCCATTTCTCTGAGCAATATTATAATTAAATCCCCACCTATCCTTTGCCGAACCAAAAGCTACGCTATTTCCCTGAATACTTACCTTCCATTTCTCTTTCAGTTCAGGTTCAGCATAGATATCGACTAACTTGTTAAATTCTGCAATAATGTTTGAAAGCCATTTCTGCATCGCTGGGGCATCTAATCTTAACTCTTTGACGAGTCTATCTATTTTATTGATATAAAGTACTGGTCTAACTCGCTCTTCAAGAGCTTGTCTCGTCACAGTTTCTGTTTGAGTCATTATTCCTTCAACAGAATCTGAGACTACAACTACTCCATCAATAGCCCTCAGTGCTCTGGTAACTCTTCCTGTAAAATCGATATGTCCAGGAGTATCAATCATATTAATCACATATTCTTTACCTTCTAGTTCATAGTATAGGGTTACATTAGCCCCTCTAATTGTCATTTGTCTATTTTGTTCTAGTTTCATTGAATCAAGTGCTAAGGCCTGACCAGCAACTGAAGGAGAAATAATTCCTGATGCGGCCAATAAACTATCACTCATAGTAGTCTTTCCGTGATCTACATGAGCAATCACACCGAAATTACGAATTTGTTCCTTATTTCCTATAATTCTCAAGATATCCTGCGTTGACTTGAATTTTGGCATCTTACAAACCACAAAAAATCTATCCAGCATTATTAAATCTTCCTTAATTTACTAAGAAACTGGATCAAATTGAAGTGTATTGCAAAGTATTGATAAGAACATACACAGATACTCGCTATCAGCCATCTTGCTACACTCTGTATTTCGACATTTTCTAACTTGCCAGGACTCTAATACTGTAAAATAAAAATATCGTCAGGATATTCACTTTTCTATGAAACAGGTAACGCTGGGACATACCCCTGACGCGGATGATGCTTTTATGTTTTATGGGATTGCATCAGGTAAGATTAGTTCGCCCTATTTCAAAATAAAACATGTCATTGAAGATATAGAGAAGCTGAACAAGCGTGCAATCAGCCATGACCTAGACATCACGGCAATTTCAGCTCACGCTTATGCGTTCATCAAGGATTACGTCATTCTGAATAGCGGGGGAAGCTTTGGAATCAATTATGGCCCCATTGTAATTTCGAAAAAGAATATCGAATTAAAACAGCTGAACAAGTACAAGATCGGAATTCCGGGCAAAATGACATCGGCAAATCTACTACTAAATCTGGCCATAGGGAAATTTAATGGGATTGAATTCATTTTTAGTGAAATACCAAAGCATATTTTATCTGGGTTGGTTGATGCTGGTCTAATTATTCATGAAGCACAAATTTCATTTGGAAGTGAATTCCAGAAAATATTGGACCTTGGACTATGGTGGCACGATCTTACTAATGGAATGCCTGTTCCACTAGGAATCAACGTTATAAGTAAACGTTCCCTAACAATTGAAGAAATTATCGAGTTTGACGAGCTTTTTAGGAATTCGATAAAATATGGACTCGAACATTTGGATGATGCTTTAGAATATTCAATGCAATTTGGGAGAGGTAATTCTAAGTCGTTAATAGAAAAATTTGTCAAGATGTACGTAAATGATCTTACTATTGACATGGGTCAAGAGGGAAAGAATTCCATAATAACTCTGCTGCAAAAGGCCAAGGGTAGCGATATACTTTCGTATGATGAATTATTATTTGTGGATAGTAACGATCAAAAAATTCAAAGATACCGCTAATGAACAACAGTCACGTAGCAGATTTCAAAATATTGAAAAATGTATCTCTCTGTAGTGGATTATATTTTGCATCTTTAATCAACGATACTAATTCCTGAATAGAGGTTCCTGTAGTTTTTCCGGCGGCCTTAAAAATCTCTTCTGAGAAGGCGGTTCCAACAAGATCGTTTCCTCCATATGATAACGCAACCTGAGCTAATTTCTTTCCTAATGCAACCCAATATACAGAAATATTCTTCATTGTATTAGCGAGCATGAGTCTTGATAGAGCAATTACTTTCAAATCATATATCGAAGAACTTTCTTTTTCAATCAATCCCTTTTGTTCAAGTTCTGTATTGTCTAGGCTAAATTTCAATGGTATAAAAGTAATGAAACCTCCAGTTTTCTTTTGTAATTCTCGAACTTTAATTAAATGATCAATAATATGTTGAGGTTCTTCTATATGACCAAAGAGCATTGTGCAATTTGATTTTATTCCCATCTCATGCGCGATTCCCGCTGTATTGAGCCATTCATCTCCAGAGCATTTGCCTCTAACAATAATATCCCTTATATCTTTGCTAAATATCTCTGCGCCTCCTCCTGGTAGAGCATCGAGTCCTGCATCTTTTAGTCTAGAAAGTACTTCTTTCACTGAATTCTTGGTAATATGAGAAATAAAATAAATTTCTGCTGGAGTAAGTGCTTTAACTGTTATTGAAGAAAATTCGTTCTTAATTCCCCTTATCATTTTTTCGTAGTAGTCTAGTCCTAATTTTGGATGGAACCCTCCAACTATGTGAAGCTCTGTTGCTTTCATGTCGTTAATTGCAATTCTTGCTCTTGAGAGGATCTGTTCGATTGTTAAGGTGTACGAATCAGATTCAGATCCTTTTCTATAAAAGGCACAAAGAGGACAACTTGCAGCACAAACATTGGTATAGTTCAGGTAGTATGAAGCAACAAAAGTTATGGTGTTACCTGTTAGTTTTTTTTTTATTAAATTTGCAGCAGCGCCCAAAGTGAAGACATTTTCATTTTTCATTAATTCCATACCATCATTGAATGATAGTTCGTCACCATGGATTACTTTCTCTAATGCATTTGAACTACCTGCAATACTTTGTAACAAATTGTTTAGATGATGTCCGTGTCGGCTATAAAATCTTCACTTTTTAACAATGTTTGTAAAGAATAAATATCGTTAATAATCGTCATGAAACATAGTCCATGAACTTCTTTGCACAAGAGTTGGTCCACAAATCTGATGTAAGTGATATTCTTGATCAAGTTTTGCAAGGAAAAAGACTTGTGTTAAACGACTGTATCCGTTTATTGAGATCTGATAATACCTATGCGTTGGGTATCATCGGAAATAATCTGAGAGAAAAGCTGTTTGGTAAAGTTGCTACATTTGTTAACAACATTATTCTAAATTATACTAACGTATGCATAACTTATTGCAAATTCTGTGCTTTTTACAGAGCGCCTGGAGATTCTGAGGGGTACACATTGTCTGTTGATGACGTAGTAAAGAGGGTCGTGACAGCCAGGGATCAGTTTGGAATAAGTCAGGTTTTGATGCAAGGAGGTCACAATCCAGAACTCAAGATAGAATATTATGAGCAAGCATTCAGGAAAATTAAGGAAAAATGTCCTGATGTAGCCATTCATGGGCTTTCCGCATCTGAAATTGATACCATTTCTAAGGTAGAAAGAAGCAGTACCAGAGAAGTACTGTCTAGATTAAAAGAATCAGGATTGGACACACTACCTGGCGCTGGGGCTGAAATTCTCGATGATGATGTAAAGTCTAGAATTAGTCCCCTGAAAATAAAAAGTGACGAGTGGTTAAATATCATGAGACAGGCCCATGAGATGGGTATAAAATCTTCTGCTACAATGATGTATGGTACGGGAGAAGATTATGAACAACGAGGAAGACATTTGATGAAAATTGCAGAATTGCAAGAAAAGACCCGTGGATTCATGGCATTTATTCCTTGGAGCTTTGAACCGAATAATACGAAAATGCAGGAAGATGGTATGATAAAATATCCTTCTGGCGGTTTGGAATTATTAAAAATGATTGCTATTTCTAGGATTGTTTTTTCAGGACTCATCGATCATCTCCAGTCATCATGGCTTACGAATGGCGTAGGAATGGCACAACTTGCATTAAGTTATGGTGCAGATGATTTTGGAGGCACTTTAATTGGTGAAGAAGTAGTTAGTGCTACTGGAGCTAGATCAACAGAATTAACTGCAGATAAAATTATTGCAGCGATTAAGCAAATTGGTTTCATGGCGCATGAACGTAATAATTTCTATGAAACTATCCGTGTTCATTAAGTCCAGCGATACATGAGACTGCATAATACTAAATCTATGATAATTCAGAACTATTAGGTTTCAATTTCTGTATCAATCCGGCTAAAAAAGGGCAATGATTACTTTGACATCATATTAATTAAAAGAGATAAATGATACAATTTTCTTAAAAACATGGCAATTATTTATCGAATTTCTTTTAATTGGAGTCGAATATCAACAAGTACCTTTAAATGTCTATTATGAGAAAAATTATTAACATGCCAGCTGGCATTGACGACCTTGCTATATACGTTCCAAAATTGTACATTGATTACAAAGATTTTGCTCAAGCAAGAGGAATTGATCCCCAAAAGCTAGAACGGGGTATTGGAATAAAAAAGATGGCCTTGGTGGACACAAATCAGGATTCGGCTTGTATGGCATCAAATGCATGCCTAGAGTTAATGAAGAAAAACAATTTACATCCCGATGATATTGGTAGAGTATATGCAGCAACGGAATCAAGTATTGATGAATCAAAGGCATTAAACTCATTCGTTGTCGGTATGCTGGAACAAGTTTATGGCGATAGTTCTTTTGAACATGCAGGTGGGATTGAATGTAAATTTGCTTGTGTTAGTGGATCTTACGCAATTTATGACAACACCAATTGGATAAGGGCAGAAGAGAATAATGATAAGGCTGCTATTGTAGTCGTAACCGACATAGCTAAATACGATGTTGGTTCGGCAGGAGAATATACGCAAGGAGCAGGAGCTGTTGCCCTTTTGATAAAGGAAAATCCCAGATTGCTAGTACTGGATCCAAAAGTCACGTCAACAATAATCAAGAATGAATATGATTTCTATAGGCCTTTTGGAAAGGAAACTCCACTTGTAAATGGACTGTACTCCAATTTATTATATTTAATCCAAGTAAGGAAGGCTTTTGATAGCTATAAGGAAAAGGCAATGAGAACTGGATTGATTCATCTTAAGGATGGGGAATCCATAACCGATTACATTGATTTGTTTACGGTGCATTTACCATATAGAAGAATGGGAGAAAAGGCACTAGCTTATTTGCTAAGACATGAATGGAGAACACTTCCAAGATGGCAACATGTTATCAAGGAGATAGGGTTCGAAGAACCTGTCGCAAATGACACTAGAGGTACAATAGAATCTATTCTGGCAGATACAGAGTTTATGAAGGCAGATGAACAATTCAGAAAAGCATTCATGCAAACCTCATTTTACAATGAGGTGTATGAGAAAAAGATGGCAAGCTCTCTTGAAGCCTCAAACATGATAGGAAACTTGTACACAGCGTCAATGTATATGGGATTTAGAAGTTTACTTGAATATGAATTCAAGAAACAGCATGATATAGAAGGTAACAGGGTAGGATTTGGATCCTATGGAAGTGGTAGTAGTGCAATGGTTTTCAGTGGAGTTATTCAACCAGATTACAAAGAAATAGTAAAGGACATGAATCTTGAAGAGGAAATTGGAGTTCGTAAGAAATTATCTATGGAAGAGTATCAAATTTTACGTGAAAATCAACGAAATTTGAATGACTCCTATGCAAGAGCCAGGAATGAGTTTATCTTGGTCAAAATTGGCGGGTCTACTGCCGATAAAGCCGGATTTAGAGAATATTGCTATTGTAGCTAAGTTACGACCTTAAAAACCATTTTTTCCTTCTTTAGAAAATCTAAAAGTTTCCTTGAATGCTTTTCATTTTCAAGTTCTAAACTTAGATATACCCCAGCTGAGCCTGCTGCAACATTTGAACTCAAACGATCATGCTCGACTTGAACTATGTTGACACTGAGCTCTGCTATCTTATCGACGACATTTTTTAGTGCGCCTGGTTTGTCTGGCAGCTGGATAAATATCTTAACTAATCTTCCCATTTGCATTAATCCTTTCGATACTATTTGACCTAACAGATACATGTCAATATTACCTCCAGAAAGGATTGAAATAATGTTTTGACTATTTTTCATTTTACCACTAGAAAGAACATAGGCCAGGCTTGCTGCCCCGGCGGGTTCAACTACAACTTTTTCTCTTTCCATAAGTGTAAACATAGTCTCTACAATAGATACATCATCTACAGTAACAACATCATCCAAATACTTTGAACATATTTCAAATGTAAGCTCACCTGGAGACTTGACTGAAATACCATCAGCGATAGAAAATCCCCCTTCAATACGACATAGACTGCCGTTATCCAATGATTTTTTCATAGCGGGAAATTGGTTGGATTCAACTCCTATAATCTTAACATTTGGTCTTCTAGCCTTAATGGCAATGCATACACCAGATGCAAGTCCACCACCGCCGAGTGGTATATAAATAGTGTTAATATCCTTCAAATCCTCCAGTAATTCCAAGCCAATAGTGCCTTGTCCGGCGATAACAACAGGATCATCAAAGGCGTGGATGATTGAGTATCCATTTTCTCTTGATAATGAATCAGCTGTTTTCCACGACTCATCGTATGTATCTCCAGAAAGAATTACATTTGCTCCATAAGAACGCGTTGCGGCAACTTTTGCAGGGGAGGCGTTTTTTGGCATTATAATATTGCATCTGATTTTTCTCTTCTGAGCAGCATAAGCGACACCTTGTGCATGATTGCCTGCTGAAGCTGCAATAACACCGGCTTTGCACTGGGCATCTGTGAGCGAGTTGATTTTTGAATATGCTCCTCTAACCTTGAAAGAACCGGTTTTTTGAAATGATTCAAATTTTAAGAAGATATTTGTTCCTGCAGTATTTGAAAATGTGTTTGATTTCAATAATGGCGTCTTTCTTACGTCTGCCTTGTCCATTAATTTCTGTGCCCTCAGAATATCTTCTACTGATGGAATTTTGTCCTTTACATACATCTTGCTAAGATTGTTCAACCAAATAACCCTTATTCAAACAATATTATGAATTTTGTTTTATTGTGCTACAAATTGAGTTTATCTGCGCTGATTGCTTAAGGCCCCGATTATTTCTTTAAAAAGTTCAGATATTCTTTTCTTTGCGGGTGATTTCATCCGCCCGAAATTAACTGGTTTGTTTGAAATATTTTTTGCTTTTGCATTAACCTTAGTTTCGATATCAAAATATACAATGAGTCCTTCTTCGCCCTGCATAAGTTTATTGTAATCTATCAAATTTGGAGAAATCTGATACACCTTCATTATCAAGTTATCTAGTTCATAAATTAAAGAGTTCTTCTTATTTTCAGATCCATCCAATTCTGGATATAATTTTTCAACACTCTTTATTTTGTCTTCTAGCTTGCCAATTAATTCTTGATTTTGAAGTAGTCTTTCAAACAAATCTCCAAATTCTAATTCATCTAGCGACATGTTTTTTAACTCTTTTTTTATTGTATTGTTACCAATATTTGCCACTGATTCTAATGATAAAGAATTTTTAGCCGAAAGATCAAGCAATTCCTTTTGTATCTGTATGACTTGTTTATCTGGTTTGTAGTAGGGTAAAATATTGAACTGTATTCCAAAATATCCTTTGATTGTATAATTATCCAGGTTAGCAAGAATTTGACAATAGATCCGATTTAGCTCGCCTGTCGTTTCTTGAATATCACCCACATTCCAATTTTTCAGGTCTCTCAGAAAGGATCGATAAAATCCTTTAACTGACTGCGGATCAAAGGTTGTAGATTTTGTGACAGAGCCATCCTGAAGCATTACATTAATCTCAGTTGTAGTTAGGGATGGTCCTATATGTTGTAAATAGGCATCTTGAATTTCATCAAAAAAGCCATTTAATTTCTTGCCAAAATCATCGTCTTCTTTGTTTGGAATTCTCATAAAAAATAGATATCCTTACACAAGATAAACTTTAGTCCTAATTAGTCTTTCTTTCCACAAACAAGTTATTAGTTGATCCGAGGTTCTTTTGCGCATTACCTATTTGATAAAGACCTAGGTTTCCTACATTGATATATTGAAGTCATTGTGTATCATCATAAGTTCAATATCTTATTATTAGTTGAGAACTATCACAAAGATCGATTAGGATAAAGCTTATGACTAAGGATAAGAAGGAAGTTGATGAAATTAAAACTCAAAATGTGATTAAAAGTAGATCGCCTTTTATTTCCATGATTACAGGTGAGAAGAGACAAGTGGAATCTGAAATTAATTATGATACAGACACTCAAATCAAACAAACACAGAACAAGTTATGGAAGGCACTTAAAAGGAGATACCAATACGACTCAAACCTAGAACCTGGGCAAAATTTCTTGAAAAATCACGTAAATTCCAAAATTCCACTAGTTATATTATATGTAGACTTGGTAGGTTCAACTAACCTTTCAATGACTATTCCGGTAGATAAATTGGTAACAATAATCCGTGCGTTCACATACGAAATGTCATCGGCTGTTTATAGGTACGGAGGATTTGTCCTGAAATATGTAGGCGACGCGGTTATTGCTTTCTTTCCATCATTATCTAATAAATTTGTAGTATGTGATAGAGCTGTCAGGTGTGGAATTTCTATGCTAAACATCATTAAGAATGGATTAAATCCGATTTTGAATCAGTATGACTATCCTGATCTAAGTGCAAAGATAGGGATTGATGAAGGAGAAAACATTATTGTACAGTATGGGCATGATGAAAATTCACCACTTGATATCCTAAGTTATTGTATGAGTGTATCAGCAAAAATGACGTCATTAACAAAATCAAATAATATAACAGTAGGAGATGATGTATACGTTAGACTGCATCCAGATTTAAGACAAGAGTTTGTTAGAGTAAATTATAGTGCAAGAGAATGGAATTACGTAAGCAAACGAACGGGAGAACTTTACAAACTTTATACCTTAAAACTGTAGATTTCTTATTTGGTTATTGAGGCAATTTGCTTATAGAAAAGACTAAAATACATTAAATTTCTAGAATCATTATTGTCTACTGCATACATACTTGTAAATTGTACCCTGGGCTCAGAAGAAAGAATAATAGATGAAATTGCAAAGCTCTCCGATGTAAAGGAAGTTCGCGGAACATATGGAGTTCATGATGTATTCGTCAAAGTAAAATCAGACAATACCGAAACAATGAATCATACAATTACCAGCAGGATAAGAAAGATACCTGGTATAACATCTACCGTTACTCTCGTAGTAATTGAGGAACAGGGCGGAAAGGAAGTCAGCTAATATTCGATGACTTATTTCTCTGACTTTCTTTATTATTTCTTTTTATTGCGTAGATAATAAGACCCGAGGCTAGCGCTACCGTTATCCATCCCAGAGATCCCATTATGACATAGTACGTGTATTGTTTGATCAAGAGCGACATCCCAGCAATAATGGCCCCTACCCACCAGAGGATAATCAGAACTTGAAGATTGATACTAAAAACTATCACCCTCTAATGCTTTCGTCAAAACCCTGGATATGTCGCAAAACTTTTTCACAGTTATTACATATATTATATTCAAAAAAATCAAAGTCCTTATACTTTCTTATTGAAAAAGTATTATCGTGCTTACAAAAGATTCGCTTGAATACTATTAATAGTGGATTTGTCATCCGCATGTTTCATATACCTACATACATAATAACGATTTTGCTACTAACATCGATAAATTTGTTAATTTTTTGAAAATTATTAATGAAATTCTATGTGAAGATATTTCAAAAAACCATTGCTTGAAATTAAAGAATCGATAGCGGACGAATTAATGAAGTTAGCAGATCTCAAGGAAAAGGGAGTTCTAAGCAATGAGGAATTTCTAAAAATGAAATAAGATTTTGATAAATAAGAAACCTCAGTTCTATATATTTGCACCTTTGTTTTCCTTTATCTATCTATCAACAAGCGATTGATCGAAGGCCTCATTTAGGCATTAACGCCCTATTGACCTAGACATCTTGTTAAGATAATTGTGATTTATGGTAAACTGTAAATGCCGTCGGTGAGATTTGAGCTCACGACAGCTCGGTCTTCAGCTTCACCCCAACATTGGTCGAGTGCTCTCCCAGGCTGAGCTACGACGGCACAGCTTAACCTTCTGTACGAATTATATATAATCTTGTCTTGAAATCCAGATAAACAGAGACTAAGGAAATCCCTTAAAAATCTAGTACTATCTTCCTTGAGTTGGCTGTATATATACATCAATAAAATGAACCGTTCTCAATTTAGTATGTACCTCTTTGTTCACAGTGTTAACGGTGTTCACATCTTCACATTTTATCTTTATCAAGTGCTAGTTTTACACAGTCTTCACATCTTAAATAAGGAGAGTACGGGGTTCCTTCTTTATTGCTGCCTCTATCCCATTCAAGGCTTATCTTTTTTTGCTGGTGACATTCACTACAAGTTTCGATCTCTCCGACATGTTTTCCTATACCCATGAAATTCAGGCTATTTTCATACGTTATAATCTTTTAAAGCAAATTACCTAAAGCCGCCCTGATTCTCTGCCAACATTTTTACAACTTCTTTTATTTGTACTCCATCAAGATAGTAAATTATAATCGAATAGAAAAAAGAAAAAGATCCGGATCAAAAAGAGTTAAGGAAAGGAACTCTTGTTCAGATAATTGAGGATTCAATGGATTATTAAGGCTGAAAACATCTTCCTTTACTTGCATTAAAAGCAGTTGAGCTTGTACATCCTTTTGCCTCTGCTTCCTGAGAAATTGAAATAATTTCTATTGCTACTACTCCGAAAAGTCAATGGCAAGTATGATTGACATTAGAACTAGCATATAGGTTTCCATTAGCACAATAAGTCCATTAAACTTCTTAAATTTTACTGATGGGCCCTTATTGTCAGTTCGAAGGACCCATCGGATGAAAAGAGCACAACACCCATTGGAACAAGCATTGTGTATCAGTCCCCTAGCCAATAAATTATAAAAAAGTTAAAACCTGATAGGAGGGAACAGTGCAAACGGATTCCGTCTACAATATCCCACAACACCAATAGAAAATGCCCTACCATCAGTGTGATAAGTTACACTAATATCGCAAAAAGGTTATAAAAATTTTCTGCTATTTCTTGATTTTGGAATCAAGTAAATAATTTTTATTCGCAATGCATCGCCATAACATGACTATGATATCTATGCAATTGAACTTGGCAACCAAGTAATAAAAGTCTAACAACTGATGGATTAAACCGACTGAATGATGAACAATAAACAACCGGCCCCACCAGTTGCTGTGTTTAGACTTGTAGGAACAGATGCAACTAGGTATTTAAGATTAGTGTAACAATGTTCTAAGGATATCATAGTTATCTAATATTTTGGCGTTTTTTTCAGAATCTCTTAATTAGATCGTTTATAACTTTGAACACGCGAATATATTTTTATAGAATCCTGAATTTTATTCTGTAATATTTGTTCGATACTCATATGATACGTTAGCATTAGGGAACGATTTAATATACCAAGTGCACTTCAGGGAGGGTAGAAAATCGTTTAATGTTAATCTAGGAATTTCTTGCAATCGCAGTCGGGCCAGCCACACATCGTTCCGCTTTCTCCCAATTCATTTTTATGACTCGACCTGGCATGTCGACATTTACCACAAAGATCCTGAGCGGCCAACAATTAATTCGTTGGTAACATAGTATTATACTGTTTCAATCGTTCTGAGAGTGTTCTAAATGTGAGTGAATGGTTTGAATGCTTGACATCAAGTTGAAAAGAAACAAGAATTATTATACTTGATTAATCATAATTATAATATGGTAAGAACAATAAAACCAGACGTCGCTCCAGGCGAATTTAAGTGCAGAACTTGTGATGCAATGTGGTCAAGTTTTATGGAAAATAATACACCCTGCACTATAACAGCAATAAGAAATGGATTACACGACTTTGATTTTGCCAACCCTATTCTAGCACAATCAAAGTAGAAGAAATTTTTTATTTTTTAATATTATATCATTTCAAAGTTTAATTCCTGCACAATCTTTGCATAAATAATCATGGTCCGGATATTGGTCCTTTCAGACATTTTATGGTTCTTGTTCTTTCTGGTGGCATAAATAGCCATAACAAAAGCCGAGGACTGTATTAGCAACTACTTCACTGGCTTCACCAAGGGCTAATAATTCATGAATAATTTTCTTAGCAACATCTCTGCCAACTTCAGATAGTCTGAAATCCTCAGGTAAAAGTCCAAGTTCCTTTTGAGACTTAATATGAAGTTCCAGGACTTCACTAGGATCGCTTGATTTAATGGTGCTGCCGGCCTTTCCGCATTCTTGACATACAGGTACTTCTTGAGATGAATCCAATTTTCTGCCACATTTTATACAGTTCATCTTATGTTACTCCCAATATCAATTATTTAAGAGTGTATGCCTAAAATAATTAAATATTTTAGATTGGATTTTGTATCAAGCTTGTAGTAACGAAGTAAAAAACTTTGAAATGAAATAGAAATAGAAAGGGACGATTCTGCTTACAAACGTGATCTTAAAAAACCAGTTGAGTTAATAAGTTGGGTTCTAGATAATATGGAAAGTATGGATATTTCTATTTGTGAATTAATGGAATTCAAAATGAATGAAACTATCCTAAAAATAAACAGAACTTATTCAATATTTCAATCGGATATACTACATAGTGAACTACGGATATTAGACTGGATTTTTTTATTAAGTCTGTAGTAAACAGGAAAAAAAATCAAGGTAATGAGTTAATTTCTTCATTGTCTATTCTTTCTTGTAGTTTTAAAC
>JBHENS010000021.1:0-21701 GCA_046261955.1 Nitrososphaeraceae archaeon
GAATCATAGTCATATGGAGATCAAAATGTGACATCAAAAATTAATCAACAATACTATATAGATAATTATCTTTATAGGGCTGACTGATTGAAAAACTAATGGGAAAATGTCGAATATTGATTATAGTAAAGCTGTACATTTGATTGTACACGGACAACGGGCTCTGATAGACTCTATAAGGCAAAAACTTACCTCATTGGGTTTTGCAGACAATAAATTGATTCCAGCCTCCTTACAAAAAACTGGCAATATTGGTGAATATGTTGCAATGGCTTGGCCTCCAATGCACGCCACTGAAATAATTATCAGTGAAATAACCGGTATAAATCAGGCCGAAACAAAAGACAATGTGATGGGCGCCTGGTCAAATATTAGTCAAAATGAAATATCAAGAATTCCATTACAATGAGCCAATAAGAGACATGGTGTCAAAAATTTAGACAATATTCTTTCCCATAATCTTAGAGTTTAGATTTCCCTGCAGTTGTAGTTCATTAGAAAGCTAAGAATATGCGATATATTTTTAGCCTTCAAGAACACTAATTATAGTGATGAAAAATAATATTTGTTCTTTATGCAATTCACAGACTTCTACAAAGGACTGTCCTAATTGTGGAAAACCGGTATGTAAAGAATGTTCGAAAAGTTTTCCTTTTTCAGAAGATATTTGTATTGAATGCGCATCAAAGGTCAAGTCTGGACTAGGTGGCATGCGGAAGGATGAAGAAATTTTCTAAGCGAACGACAGAAAAATGCCATGATACCAAATAATAAAATGCTGTTACCTTATAAAATACTATTTTGACTTGTCTGCTTTCCTGTAGCCATGTGTAAACTGTGGATCATAAACTTTTGAAAACTCGTAGCTGGTTGGATTAATAACATCTCCAACAATAATTATTGCTGTTTTCGTTATTTTGGCTTCCCTTACTTTATCCACAATATCACCAAGAGTTCCAACTATTATTTTCTCATCTTCCCATGTGGCTCTATATACCACAGCTGCAGGAGTCGAAGTTTGATAGGAACCCCCTTTAATTAATTCATCTACAATGTTTCTTATCAGGTGAACACTTAGATAGAAAGCCATGGTAGCACCGTGAGTAGCTAAGTTAGAAATTCTTTCTCTTTCCGGTACTGGAGTTCTAAGTTCGGCCCTTGTGATAATGAGTGTTTGAGTAATTCCAGGAAGAGTTAACTCTAAATTCAACGAAGAGGCTGCACCTAAAATTGCGGTTATTCCTGGAATGACCTTACAGTTTATCCCATCTAAGTTTAACTTATCAATTTGTTCCCTAATTGTGCTAAATAACGAGGGATCTCCATCATGAAAACGTATGGCAAGTTTACCGTGTTTTGTGGAATCCCTTAATATTTCATAAATTTTAGTTCTATCTAAAAGAGCCGCATCATGAAGGGTTGCGTCCTTTTTAGCAAATTCAAGTAGTTTTGGATTGAGTAACGATCCTGAATAAACCACGACATCTGCATTTTCCAATAATTTTTTTGCCTTTAATGTTATGAGCTCCGGATCTCCTGGACCGGAGCCGACAAAGTAAATAGTATTGGGTTCAATCATTTCTTCTAGCCACCATTATTGAAAAGTATTTTCCAGCTGGATTTTTTGTGTTTCGCAAGTCTTTTAATTTCTTTGTTTCTAAAATTTCTTCATCCATGGATACATCTTGAGCAATAGTAATAACCGAATTATCACTAAAACCAGTTTCAGATAGTATTTCAATCACACTGTCAAAATATCGCCCGTCCTTGAGAAAAATTATAGAGTCACAAGACGCGACCGTATGTCTTATTTTTTCCAAATCGTAACATGCAGGAACGATACCAAGTGTTTGATCACCCTCTACTAGACTCATTTTTGCTTGAGCTGCGAATGCAAAGAAGGATGGAACTCCAGGAATGATCTCAATATCTATATCATTATACGTTTCCTTCAATTCTTTATGAATATAATTCCATGTACTGTATAAGGAGGGATCTCCTACGGTCAAATAAACGCAATTCTTTCCAGAATGTACTGTGTCTGCTATTATCTGAGAATTAGTCTTCCATTGTACTTTGAGTGAATCTTTATCTTTTATCATTGGAAATATTAAATTTGTAATTGTAGTGGTTGATTCGTTTATGTATTTTTTAGCTATTGATAGGGCTATGCTGGGCTTACCTTCCTTTGAGGTCGGGGTAAAGATGGCATCTGCTTTCTTGATTCTATCCACAGCCTTTACCGTTAGCAAATCCGGATCTCCGGGTCCGCAACCTATGCATGAGATCTTCATGATTTGAGTTGTAAAAAATTGTGTTATTTAAAGTAAAAAGAATCTCCCAGCAATCAAGTTCCGGGAGTAAATTTTGATATATCCACGTGAATTAACATCAAATATGAGTTCACTACCTTGTAGCAGACAAAATCAATATGGGATTTCTAGAAATAAGCATAGTTCCACTTGACATGTTTTTTCCTTTGGCTATTGTGACTTGAGTAACCTCAATATCGCGCATTTTATGCTTCTTGACTGTCTTCAGGGCTTTATACATTGTCTCAATGAGTATGGTATCAATAACTAGTCTTCCATCCTTCTTTAATTTAGAAATGCATATCTCTACGATTTTTTCAGTTTTACCCTTGGTTCCGCCGACAATAATTGAATTAACTGTTGGTAATGATGGTAAGATCTCTTCAGCTTTGGAGTGGATTAGATTTGCAGATACACCAAATTTATCTAGATTTTTTTTTGTCAAGTCTATGGCATTCTTGTCCGAATCAATGGCGTATACATTTTTAGAATTTACCTGTAGGCAGATCTCTACAGTAATGCTTCCACTGCCGCATCCTACATCAATCACCGAATATTTTTTTCTTAGACGCAGTTTACTAAGGACAATTGAACGGATATCCTCTTTGGTTATTGGAACACTCTCTGAGCGCTCGAACAGCTCGTCGGGTATGCCTGGCGTTAAATAGTTCCATTTCATTATGCCTACATAAAATGTCTTGAAATAAAATTCTTTTAGATCATAATTCTCATGCATGGAGACCCGTATATGTAAGAATTATGAACATTATCAGCAAAAAGATAAATGGAAAAACACCATTAGTAGAAATTTTTTTTCTATCTTCAGTTCTTAATCTCAAACCAATTCTTTTTGCAATAACATACGAAATAATATAGAAAAATATCGCAAGTGCGATGATTATGGGTACAGACGCTAAATAGTTGGAAGGGTTTAAGATAAAACCAAGGATAATACCACACATAACTCCTAAAAAGGCCCTCATATAGTATATCTTATCAAGTAGGTCCAATTGCTTTCTTCACATTTATTGGAGGTTTAATTCCTTTCGATTGTAGTTTGAATTTTAATTAATATTCATCCTCATCTACAGTCTTTTATATGGAATTATCAGGGATAGAACTACATTATCTTGTAAACAAGATAAATTCAAAGGTATCATCGGGATTTTACGTGAGTAATATTTCCTCTATCACTAAAAATTCTATTCTTTTGAAACTGCATCATCCAACAGAGCCTGATATCATGCTTATGGTTTCTACAAAGGGAATTTGGTTAACAAATAAGAAATACAAGCAAGTAGAAGAAAACCAATTTGTAAATGCATTAAGTCGGGAAATAGAAAGGGCAAAAATAAGTTCTGTATCTCAGCCTGGTAGCGAGAGAATTTTTTTACTCCATTTTGTAGATAGAGACGATAAAGTGAGGATATTGATAGTTGAAATCTTCGGAAAGGGAAATTTCGTTTTATGCGACGAATCGATGAAGATACTTTGGATCCTGAATCCAGTAGAAGTAAGGCACAGAACTTTGAAGACTGGATCAGATTATGTTCTCCCACCTAGTAGAGGTGAAGACGTTTTACATGTTACTGTAGAAAGTATGATGGATAGCGTCAGTCCACTACCCGACGATATAGAAGTGGTAAAATGGTTGGGAAAATCTATATCCTTACCAAGGAAATATGTTGAAGAAATACTATTTCAATCAGGAAATAATTCAAAGTTTGCTAACCAGCTTGGCAAAAAAGACATAGAAATTATTTATGAAAAGACCAAAGAAATTACTGATAAGGTACTAGATGAAAGAAATCACGAACCATCAGTTATTATGGATAATATGGGTGTTGCAATAGACGCATCTCCTATTTCTATGTCAAAAGAAGCTAATGCAAAGAAAGTTGATTCATACATGGAAGCGATAGATCAAGTACTGAGTAACGAGATTTTATCTATCGGTAGAAGTCTGAAAACAGAAGAAGCAGACAGGAAAATATTGGAATTAGAACATGACTTGGAAGAACAAAACAAAGCAAAAATGAGTGTAATTTCAAAATCAAAAAGTCTTAGAAACATTGCCCATGAATTAATGAAGCTCTCATCTTTCGGTATCCAAGATATGAACGATAATTCAGTCAAGACTCTTTTAGAAAAAAATGATTCTAAAATAGTCTTCGAAAATGGTTTGACCTATCTGGTTTTACTAAATGAAAGAGTAAAGTTAGAATCAAGTATTCCAAAATTTTCATCACAATTGTTTTCTAGAGCAAAAGAATTAGAGCGTGGTGCCGGCAATATCGATAAAGCAAGTGAAGAACTTAGATTAAGAATTGAAAAACTGCGGGGTCAAACACAAAAAATTCATGAAAAGATTCAATTCAAAGCATTAGAATCAAAACAATGGTATGAGCGATATCGTTGGTTCGTTACTACTGACGGTCACCTTGTTATTGGTGGGAGAGATGCATCTTCTAATTCAGCAGTGATTCGCAAACACATGACTGAGGACGATATCGTGTTTCACGCAGAAATTCATGGGTCTCCCTTTTTTCTCGTAAAGAATGCGAAAAATCAAGATAATGAGAATACCAACTTCATAGAGGAGACGGCTCAAGCCACAGTATCATTCAGTAGAGCATGGAAGGATGGATTGTCAAGTGGAGATGCATATTGGGTATTCCCTAATCAGGTAAAGAAAGGTGCTCCTACGGGTCAATTTCTTCCGAAAGGCTCTTTTGTCATTGAAGGCAAAAGAAATTTTTGCAAGGGAATTGAGCTAAAATTATCAATAGGTCTAGTTAAAATTGAAAATAGATACACAATAGTTTCAGGACCGTTAAACGCGATCAAAAAGAGAAGTTTGGTATTTGTTTCGTTGTTGCCGGGTGGTTCCGATCCTATGAATCTGGCCAAGAAAATAAAAAGTGAATTCGTAAGAGTAATTTCTGAATTTGATTCTGATTTAGCGGATTACTTGAAAAAAGTACTTTTGGATGATTTTATTAGAATGTTGCCAACAGGACAATCCAAGATAGAACATATTGAAAGGGGCCAATCTGTGAATGATGTTAAGATTGGTTAACTTTTGATATGCATGTAATCTCTATTCTTGTGATTCATTACTCTATCCAATGAATATTAGAAAGATAATTAAACCAAACTACCCAAATGATCTTGTGGCAAAAAAACTAGTAGAAAATACTGATGCAAATGTGACTACACGAGTACTAGTAAGAGACATTATGAACAGCCCAGTAATTACAGCAGGTCCAAGTGATACCGTTGTCGATATTGCAAGTAAAATGAAAGAGCATAATATTGGCAGTGTAATTATTACCGAAAATGAAAAACCCGTTGGAATTGTTACTGATTGGGATGTTGTATCAAAGGTAGTGGCAAGCAAATTAGATCCATCATCGGTTGATGCTGCAAAAGTAATGCAAACAATACACACTGTAGACGCCGAAGAAGGTATAACTGAGGCTGCACGCATACTACGAAAAAATAACATTAAAAGATTAGGTGTTGTTTATAAAGACAGATTAGCTGGAATTATTTCTAGCTCTGACGTTATTGCAGTTACTCCAGAGTTAGTGGATGT
This sequence comes from Nitrososphaeraceae archaeon, assembly GCA_046261955.1. Classification (GTDB taxonomy): domain Archaea; phylum Thermoproteota; class Nitrososphaeria; order Nitrososphaerales; family Nitrososphaeraceae; genus TA-21. The sequence goes on from JBHENS010000021.1 coordinate 5,911, forward strand.
AGTGTCAGAGAAGGCTGGTATCATTAGAGGAGAAATTGGTAGACCCGCATCTGCTATCTCAGGTTTCTGTGATGAATGCAGCGAATGGTCAGATGTGTTAATGTATTCTGAAGGTACTTTTAGCTGCGAAGTATGTAGAGGTTCGTAGTCATATCAAGAACAGATTAATATCGACAATATTCCAATTACAAATATTATATGTTAAAAATTGGGATGAGTTATCCTAATTTTATTTTTGAAGAAATCTTGCTATCAAAAGATTAAAATCACGTAGTTCTGAAAAATCAATGAATGAGTCTAAATTCTTTAGAAAGAACAATTGACAAAGTTCTTTCGCAAAAAGAATCCGCATTAATCTCAGAGATTGACTCTGCACTTCAAAATTCGTTGAAAAATTTAGAATCTTCTAAAGGCAGTCTACAAGTTGAATATGCTAACATTATAGAATCATCAAAAAAACAGGCTGAGAATCTAAAGCGGCAAATAATAGGATCTAGCACATTAAATGCTAGGAATAAAGAACTAGTTATTATTGAATCAGCCATTGACGAAATTTTTAATAAAGCGAAGGATAAACTTGCAAAAAGTAATAATGAGAAAGATTATGAAAAATTATTAACTAGAATGATACAAGATAGCGTTGCAAAGTTAGGTTCTAAAATTATAATACAATGCAACAGCACTGACTTGAAACTGGTAAAAAAGATATCGTCACAAGAATCATCCGATAAGAAAATGAAAATAACCGTATCAGACGAGGCAATTGATATTATTGGTGGAATAAAAGCAGCTACTGTGGATGGAACAATGACTTTAGATAATACACTTGGTTCTAATATTGAAACTCTCAAACCTTTAATAAGGAAAGATATCGTCCAACTGCTTAGAGGCGAAAACAAGTAGATGGTAGCAAAAGGAAGTATAGTATGGGTTAGTGGTCCTGCGGTTAAGGCTGATGGGATGTCATCTGCAAAAATGTATGAGACAGTAGAGGTTGGTGAGTCCAAACTAATTGGAGAAGTTATCAGATTAACTGGAGATGTAGCATTTATTCAAGTTTATGAATCTACATCTGGTCTAAAGCCCGGAGAAGAAGTAATCGGTACCGGTCATCCACTTTCAGTTCTTCTTGGTCCAGGAATTATCGGTAAGATTTATGATGGAATTCAAAGACCGTTGGATGATATTGCCGAAAAGTCGGGAGCATTCATTGGTAGAGGTATTACAACTAGTCCTGTTGATATGAAAAAGAAATACAAGTTTATTCCATCTGTGAAAAAAAATGACACTATTTTTGGAGGATCTATACTCGGGGCAGTCCAAGAAACTCCTCTTTTGACTCATAATATTTTGGTTCCGCCAACTTATCCTGAGGCGACAGTTACTGAAATTGCCAAGGAGGGAGAATATGATTTAGAGCATATCATTGGGCATGCTAGTAACAAGAACGGAGACAAGATTGAATTAAAGATGTATCACAAATGGCCTGTTAGAAAGCCACGTCCATATGCTGAAAGATACGATCCCTCAGTACCTCTAGTTACTGGACAGAGAATTATTGACACATATTTCCCTATTGCAAAAGGTGGAACTGGTGCTATACCAGGTGGATTCGGTACAGGAAAAACTGTCACATTGCATCAAATAGCTAAATGGGCAGACTCTCAGGTTGTTGTCTACATTGGCTGTGGAGAACGCGGTAATGAAATGACAGAAGTTCTTGTAGAATTTCCACACTTGATTGACCCCAGATCTCAAAGGCCATTAATGGAAAGAACAGTCCTCGTTGCAAATACGAGTAACATGCCTGTTGCCGCTAGAGAAGCATCAATCTATACTGGTGTTACTATGGCAGAGTATTACAGAGATATGGGCTATGATGTAGTTCTTGTTGCTGACTCTACAAGTAGATGGGCAGAAGCACTTAGAGAGATGTCAGGTCGATTGGAAGAAATGCCTGCAGAAGAGGGTTATCCGTCGTATTTGGCCTCAAGACTCGCAGAATTTTATGAAAGAGCAGGACGAATAAGAGCACTTGGTTCACCGGATCGTTCTGGATCTGTGACACTTGTTGGTGCGGTATCTCCGTCAGGAGCAGATTTTACTGAACCAGTAACAACTCACACAATTAGATTTATCAAGACTTTTTGGGCACTGGATACTAGATTAGCTTATTCCAGACACTATCCATCAATCAATTGGATGCAGTCTTACTCTGGTTATCTTGAAGACATATCCAAATGGTGGAAAGAAAACGTAAGCCCTGATTGGTATGACTTGAGAGCTGAATCATATCACATATTGCAGCGTGAAGATACATTAAAAGAAATCGTCAGACTGTTAGGACCTGAAGCACTTCCGGATGAAGAGAAACTCGTTTTAGAAGTAGCTAGAATGCTAAAAATAGGAATTTTGCAGCAAAACTCTTTTGATAAGGTTGATACTTACTGCGGTCCAGCTAAACAACTGAAATTGGTCCGACTCATGGTAAAGTTCTACAAAGAGGCACAAAAGGCCCTTAAGGAAGGAAAATCAATAGCAGATATTAGAGCATTGCCTATAATTACCACTTTACTAAAAGCAAAATTCGAAGTTACAGATGAGCAAATTTCAAAATTAGATGAAATAGATAAACAGCTATCTGATTCGTTCAAAGGTAACATTGAGGAGGTAAAAGTCTCTGTCTAAAACAACTGGGATCGAATATACGAAAATAGCCGAAATAAAAGGCCCACTTATGATAGTAGATGGTGTAACTAAAGCTTCGTTTGATGAACTTGTAGAAATAGAAACAAATGATGGTGAAAGACGATTAGGAAAAGTTCTGGAAATAGGGTACGGCAAAGCGGTAGTTCAGGTATTTGAAGGAACAACAGGATTGGCCATTACTGGAACAAGAGTAAAGTTCCTTGGAAAAACTATGGCCATGCCAGTATCCCAAGAACTGCTCGGACGTGTATTTGACGGTCTGGGAAGACCAAACGATGGCTTACCTGATCCTGTTGCTGATAAATTCCTTGATGTTAATGGAGAACCAATGAATCCTCAGAGCAGAGAATATCCTACTTCATTCATCCAAACTGGAGTATCTGTTATTGACGGGATGCTGACTTTGGTCAGGGGTCAAAAGCTGCCTATTTTTTCAGGTTCAGGAATGTCACACAACATTTTAGCAGCGCAAATTGCACGTCAGGCCACCGTGGTGGGAACGAATGAAGAATTTGCTGTAGTCTTCGCTGCGATAGGTGTACAATACTCTGAAGCTCAATATTTTAAGAGAAGCTTGGAAGAATCAGGTGCTTTGAAAAGAAGTGTACTGTTTGTTAACCTTGCAGATGATCCTGCTATCGAAAGAATCATTACACCTAGAGTCGCCCTCACTGTAGCTGAATACCTTGCATTTGATCTTGGTATGCATGTACTTGCGATACTAACTGATATGACCAATTATGCCGAAGCTCTTAGAGAGATAAGCGCAGCAAGAGAAGAAGTTCCAGGTAGAAAAGGATATCCTGGATATTTGTATACTGATTTGGCAAATAATTATGAAAGGGCAGGAAGAATTAAAGGAAAAAATGGAAGTGTTACTCAAATGCCCATCCTATCAATGCCAGCAGACGATATAACACATCCAATACCTGATTTGACCGGTTACATTACGGAAGGACAGGTAGTCTTAGGGAGAGATCTATTTAGAAAAGGAATTTATCCACCGGTTAATGTAATGATGTCTCTTTCCAGATTGATGAAAGACGGTGTTGGTGAAGGAAAAACTAGATCTGATCACATGGAAGTTGGTAATCAGATGTACGACGCATATTCAAGAGCCCAAGAAGTCCGAGCACTAGCAGAAATTGTAGGTAAAGCAGGTTTAACCGGAGTAGATTTGAAATATCTTGACGCTGGTGATAGTTTTGAAACTCAATTTCTTAAACAAAGTCCTGACGAAAATAGAAATTTGGACGAAACCCTAAGCAGAGCATGGGATATATTAGCAACTTTACCAGAAGGCGAACTGACCAAGATTAAGGACAAACACATTCAACAATATTACAAAGGGAACAAGTAATTTAGAAGTTCATCGAAATGTCATTTGGCAAAAATGTAACTGCAACGAAAATTGAACTAATTAAGATAAGAAGATCGTTGCAAGTTAGTACCATGGTTCACAAAATACTTGATGATAAAAGAGAAGTATTACTAAAAAAAATTGATGAGATGATAGAAGAGGCTAATAAGACAAGAGGAGATATCTGGTCTCCACTTTCTGATATTTATTCTGCAGTATATGATTCATACATGTCTCTTGGAACATCAACGTTAGAATCGATTTCAGATTCGACTCCGGGTATAATGGAAGTGAACGTGAATGTTCGAAGAATCGTTGATGTCAAGATTCCTACTCTAGAGATAAAGACCAAGGAAGGCGGTCAAGAGCTTTCTTATGGATTTTCGGAAACTAACGTGTATGTTGACAAGGCGTCCAAACTGATAAAGAATATGCTTCCACAGATTTGTAAAGCGGCAGAATATGAAAATGCCATCTTTAGTCTAGCCAAAGAACTTGAAAAAACACAAAAATTAATCAATGCACTTGAATTTGTTATAATTCCACAGTATCAGAATGCCATATCCTTCATTAAGGGAACATTGGAAGAACGTGAAAGAGAAGAATTTGTAAGACTCAAGAAAGTGAAAGTTGTTATGGATAAGAAAAAGAATATAGAATAGGCAAAACAATGTATGTTGATGGTTGCAAGTAAGATGGACAACGATATTATTGCAGAATACTTTAGAAAATCAAAACAAAACTTACAGACAGAGCACGATTCAATGGTTGAAAATGTAAAAAACGATATCTCCTCTTGCAAGAAGAAAGCAATGTCAAAAGTCTAAATAACTACCGCTAATTTTTTCCAATAAGTGATGTTCAAATATCTCAAGTAATCATTTTGAATTATAACTAATATCCTCGACTAAGAAATTTCTTATTATGAAGTTCGTAGAGATTTAGAATTATTCAATTAAGAAATTGCCAATTTCTTTAACGTTTTATTTATTAATGACGCTTTGAATTCGGGTAGCTTTTTGAATTTAGTTAGTTATAATTAAATATGGCCTTCAATTTGGAACCACTGTATGATGAGTGTTAACAGAGAAAAAGTTAGTATTATTCTTCTGACCATTGCAATAACCTCTAGCATACTATTCTTGTATAACAACTGGGTCTATGCACAAGCGGAAACAGAAGGTACGTCCGATGCAGGATCCAAACTTATTGGTGCAGGAATGGCCTTTGGTCTTGCGGCTGCTGGATCAGGAATAGGCTTAGGATTTGTGGGTGCTGCTGGTTTAGCCGCGATAAGCGATAATCCAAAGATGCAATCAAGAGTTTTCATATTTGTAGGTATGGTAGAATCCATTGCAATCTATGGTATTGTAATGATGTTCATTATCCTGGGTCAATGAGGAGCATTACACGTCCTCAACGAGTTCCTTTTTTTCCGGAGTTTGGTACCTTAAACTAGATCACAGCTAATTTTTTTGTCCGTGGAAGCAATAAGAAAATTATTTCTACTGTTGAGTAAGAGCATTTAGAACATCAAATAGCTATTGATTGGAAATCGAATACATTTTATCAATTTTTAGTTCTTGAACAGTATGAAAAGGAAAGATTTTAAGGAGAATTAATAATCAAACAACTCAATACTATGGGACAGGCCAAGCTCTTAAAGACAACTTTAATTCTGCCAAGAGTTGAAACTCACGAAGCTGTAAGTAAATTGGCGGAATTGGAATGGTTTCATCCATTGCAGAATCCTTCTGAACATGGTAACCCGTATTTCGATGATCTTTTATTAAATGCCCAAAAATTGTTTCAAGAGATTGATGAAGTCATAAGGTCTTTGGGGATACCGCTTGAAACAGGTGTAATGGCTACTCTGTTCAAGGGTGCTCCTCAAGAAAAAACTGATTATGAGATAGACGATATTCAAAATTTTATTGTTGAATTAGAAAAGAAAAGTAAGGTACTTCTAGAAGAACCAATGTCCTTACTGAAAACTAAACAGCAAATTGAGAAGGAACTTGAGGAATATCGAAATGCCCTAGACGCTATCGGAAGTGCGTCGAAGCTCAAATTGGATTTATCCGGGCTACGCAGTCTGAAAACATTTTTTGCAGAAATTTTTATTGTTAATTCCAAGGATATCCACGAAATTCAAAAAAGTTTGAGTGATTTGATTGTTCATCCAATCAAACTTAATGATGATAAATCATCTATAACGGTTATAGGCTCACAGGAAGATTCAGAAAAAATAATGAAGGTGCTTAGAAGCTTTAATGTGCATCCTATCCAGATTCCAACTGACTTGCCACAAAATCCGGGTTCTGCCTATGATATGTCCCAAAAGACGACTAAAGAACTCGAAAAGAAATATACAGAAATTACTAAAAAAATGGAAAAGATGAAAGTTGCACTCCTACCCAAATTACTTTCCTTATACGAATCATCCAAAACAGCAAAAGACATTTTGGAGGTGACGCGCAAACCAGGGGGCACAAAGAATTTTGCAATTATTCAAGGATATATCCCAGATAGTATGGAAAAGAGGTTCAAAGATCTTACGGATAGCTATATCTCTATCACAGAACCAGTTAAACTTGATAAGGATTCCACCACTCAACTACCGACGCTTCTTGTCAATAATAGATATACAAAGACTTTTGAAGTAATAACCGAAACTCAGGGTCTTCCCAACTATGGTGAAGTAGACCCGACTCCAATTATTGCTTACGTATGGCCTGTTTTTTATGGTGTTATGTTCGGAGATCTGGGACACGGACTATTACTCTTCGGCTTAGGTATGTACCTGAGATACAGAGGGATTGGAAATCTAAAGACATGGGGAACATTATTGGCAGCTAGTGGTGCGGCTGCCAGCATCGCAGGTTTAGGTACAGGGGAGATGTTCGGTTTTCACATAGACAAGATGGCTATTTTGTCACAAGTCTTTGAACCACTAGGTCCACTAATTGGCGCTCTAAATGTTTCAGAATTAACATTTGATCAGGTAATCAAAATACTCAAAGTTTCAGTAGCCATAGGAATCATACACTTGTTGATGGCATTGTTTCTAAGACTTAGACATGATATACTGGAAAAAAATAAACTTCTTATCCTTACACATGATATCCCTTCTATAATTCAATTTCTTGCCGTAGTAGCATTGATACTGGCAGCAATAGGTTCTGGATATGATATAATTGGCATGTTTGGAGTAACGGGAGTTATTCATAATGAGCCAGTACCGTGGTTGACATTTCTATTTGGTGATTGGGTAACGGTGGACCTGGTAACAAAGGCTACACCCCCAATAATTTTTGCAACTGTGGGTGTTATGATATTGGGTGGTAAAAAAGAGCAAGAACTCGCTGCTAAACATGGCCATGATGAAGGTGGCGGATTGATGGGGCTTGTTATAGAAGTAATACTGGTAAGGATAATTGAAGTTCTCTCTAATGTAATTAGTTATACGAGAATTGGGATTATGCTACTAGTACATGCGGCCTTGTTGGTAACGGTAAATCAATCTTACGAGAGTGGGGGTGGATTAGCAGTCTTGATAGGAGGTAATATAGGGATTATGCTTATTGAAGGATTAATTGTGTACATTCAGACAATTAGATTGCATCTTTATGAATGGTTCCCAAAATGGTATAGGGGCGAAGGAGTTGGATTTAAAAAATTAATTCCAAATATGTTATATTCAAATCTAGTTTGGTCCGGAAAGCGACCTAAATAGAATGATGAAGCCATACACTTGAAAATTTTTACTCCTATTATGACCTATTGGAATATACCGACTCAATTTAGCACTGTCATTTTGGAATAACGAATCGAATGATCCTAATTGATATTAATTAATTTTGATAATATTGTTTCTCCAGGAATTTTCTGTTCAATTCCAGATGCAATTGCTGACAGATTTCTGACCTCAATCATGATCAGTTTTAGAGCGGCAAGTACAATACCCACACTAAACATGCTTCTAAAAGCTGACTGCGCTCGCTTCAATGCAATTTCTTCAAATCCCTTTTCTATTTGTAATATCGAGTCTATATCGCTTGTTTGATTTTGAGGAACAATGTCCTTATATACGGTGTTGGACAGCTCCCCAATTGCCTCTGATATTTTTTCAGTATTAATCATCTTTTGTATAGTCTCCTTAGTTATCTTAGAGGTAGTAGCTACCACGAGATTATTTATCTCATCAGGGGGTAGATTCCAAAATTTTCCTCGAAGTACGGCAAGCACATTATAAGAATCGATATCAACAGAGACAATGTTCTTTGCATCCAAAGATTGTGATTCAGTATTCATTGCTCTGCCCAAATCATGATAGAAGACATGATCAAGATACACATCAAAAATCCTAACATCTCCCTTATCCTTGTATATAGCCGCTGCCTTAGTAACATCCTCTGCAAATTCACTGCCAGAGATTGAAGAGACTGCCTCATCCAAACTCTTTGAAACCAATGCTTTAACTACTAGATCGCGTCGACCGACTAATTCTTCTGCCCTCAAATTTATTTTTGGCAACAATTCGTCATAAGATTTTCCAAGTGCTTTACCCTTTAATATCATATTCAAATTCCATGTTATATGCTTTACAAAATATGCGCTAAGAATTTTAGCTCCCCCTGAAACGTTGACCATTTTTGCATGTGTATTTACCAAATATTCTTTTAATGCATTTTCTATCTTATCGGCAGTATAGGGTTTGGTAAGCTTGGCTAATGCATCAAGGTAAACCGTATTTTTCATTCTCGTTACAAGCTCATCCATATCCCTTGATTCTGTCAACATTTGGAGTTCGTTCTTTGTTAGCATCCTTCCTTTTAGTCCATGAGACATAACAGTTCCGAAAATTTTACCTGGCATGCTAACTTTGCTCAATGGCTATAGCACATCCTTTATCAATAAATTAATAATTCGGCATCAATTTTAATCTTGCCTGAGGAATTCAAATGTATCTCCGTAAAAAATTCATACATGAAGTTGACACCCATAATCTATAAAAGGGTAGTAGTATCAGAGCCGATTACACAAGATTCGCTGAAGGTGTAGAGAAAGGAGAACATGTCATTAGTTTATACCCTATCATCTATTGCTCAATTAGTTCAGGTATCATGTTTTAGATAATCGCGGGTCTGGATAATTGGATCTATATCAGATGGACTTTGATCAGGAGCAAACTCGGGTGTATCACCAGATGTCCAATCATGTGATATTAAGAAAGAAATTTGTCAATTCACAGCTACTTCAGATGTACGTGGATTACCAAGAACAGTAAAGTCAAAGGTCAGTTTCATTATATTTATCTCAACTACATCTAACGACTATGGAGTCTAACTGTCAAAAAAGGATGATATAGATTGCGATATTGGATGGGCAAATCCAAGAGTAATAAAATGAATTGAAAAGCCTATGATTACACCCATCAATAAATTATCCGTGTGCCAATAAATTCCCAGAAATATTCCCAAGGCGGGAACAGTAAATAATAAAGCAAGAATTACACTTGTACTTATCATCTTGATCATAATATCTGGCGTAACATTTTCTGATTTCTGACAAGGAAACTGAAACTTTACACTTAATCTTGACAATTGACAAAAAATTGTTTTTTATATGCCTGATTTATGTATTGACATCCTAAAAATTATTAAAAATAATCCCGTTGCTTATAGAATTTGAGTGGATAATAGTTGTAATATGAATTTTGTAACGATAGAATAAACAAAAGAATCATAAAAAACATCATTGAGAACTATCTATCTAATAACTCAAGTAGGATAGTCCAATTTGGTTTGACATATGTCCATGTTGAAGATACATTAGCTTGAGTAAATATTCCCCCTGATCCAAGTACATAGGGTGTATATTCCGACTTAATCAAGACTCGCTTAACATATTGATTTATTGACATTACATGGATAATTTTCTAGAGATTTTATATGCAAATCCCATGGCCACAAATAGAGTTATTATTCCGGCAGATATAGTTATTATCAAATTTGTTTTGATAACATAATGAAATAAGATAGTGCTGATTATAGCGGGCACTGCAATAATAATTGCGAGCAAGGTACCATTAAGAAAGATTTTTAGTATAGAAATTTTTGCGTCATTTTTTTCAGAGTTTGAATCCAACTTTACAAGTGATAATTCTAGATCATATAAAAATCCTTCATAATAAATCCCTAATTCCTTGATAGAATTTGGGATTTTTCTAATTCTATTTTGAGGATTCATAATTTGAAATTCATAATTTCATTTACCATTATAAGATCTTTTGAGCGATATATTTACGACATAATTTGACGCTACAATTGTGGTTCAATACAGAAAAGATGAAACACTGATATCATATAGAATCCAGGTAGATTGGTTTTCAATAAGCGTAGAAAACTAGTGATTTCAGTATAAATTCCTAGATTAATTTCAGCTATACTAAAATTACAAATTCACATTTAATCATTCATCAAATGAATGTAAAAGAAATTGCTCTTCAATTATGTACTTGTACCTGGTTAGAGATAATGACTTGTATTGGAGTTACACTATATCTCCTCTATAATTCTGAATATTATCTTGCTTTAATTACAATAGTAATTTTTTCACCGCTTATTGGCTTTCATTTTGCAGTATCAAAGACGAGTAACGATGAGTACTGTGCTAGATGTCGAAAATGAAATTGATATTTGTTCTTGCATTATGTATATAAAATAATACGCATGATTTAGATGGTCTTTAATACTTTAGTTCGCATATACCGGCTCAGGTGTTATTTAGGATGTCAATGTTAAGCCACAAAAAGGTGAAAGACGAAGAGGAAATATACTTTAACTTCATAAACTCAATAAGATCTGAAGTTACAAAAAAAATTTATGAGGACGATATAAGATTGTATTTGAAATTCTGTAATTCTTCGAAATTGTCAGACTTATTAAGCCTGTCAGATCCACAGAAAAAAATAATTGAATATATCATGTCTTTACGACAAAGAGGACTGGCATCAAATTCAATATCAACTCGGTTACTCGGAGTTTATCATCTTTATGAAATGAATGACATGCCGCTAAACAAAAAGAAAATTAACATGTTCAAAGGTGAGTTCTTCCGAAAGGTAATTGATAGGGCCTACAAGCCTGAAGAAATAAAAAAAATACTATGATAAACAAGGAAACGAGATTAACGATGAAACTCTACTTCAAGACATAGCAAGAGGTGCTAATGTAATATCATATACAGAAGTAAAATCCGGTGAAGATAAACGTCATACTGTTCGTAAATGAAAATTTGTTTTTTATTTACTTTCTTTGTTCTAATTCATTAGATAATATTTCATTAAATTCCTTCAATATAGTAGGAAATATGTGACAATGGGCCATTAATCTTTTAATGTTCAAATCTCCCAATTGTTTTGCTATTTGGGTCATATTAATAATCATCTTGTCTTTCTTATCTTGATATCTATGTGAGTATGAATACAACATATCATCTATGATACTTTTTGTTAAAATAAAATCTTGTTCATCTTTATCTTCAATTTCTGCTAGTTCAGCAAGTTTTTTACTTGCTGCTAAACCAGGCGGTTCAACTACTGGACCATAACGAGGTTCTCTTGTGTACGTATCTACTTCATCATCATTCATTTCTTATTATCTATAATTTTCATAGATGCAACTAATATCTTTTCCTTTTCTGCTTTTAATTTAGTTTCTAAGTTACTCACTTGATAAAGAACAAACTAGTTATGCCGTTCAAGAGTCTCAAAGGGCATTGGAGGGGCCAATTGACGATACCATTTATAGACGAGATACTCAAAAGGATTGAATTAATAAATTGGGTTTTAGAAAACATGAAGAAACCGGATTTGAGAATTTGTGAATTATGTAATCCAAAATCAAGAAATAACAGAAAATTTTTTATAATAATTTTTTGATATTACTATCACGGTTCACTGATGGGAGGGGTTGTTCTGTCGGTATGGTTATATCTTTTATTCCCTGCCATCAGGTTTTAACTTTTTTATAATTTATTGGTTAGTAGACTGATAGCAAAACCATTTGCTAAATAACATACTTGGTTGGCCAAATCTTCTATCACGATACGGGGCCCATCAGTCTAAGTCTTTTATAATATATTGGCTACTGGACTGATACACAACACTTATTCCAGTAGGGTCGTTGTGCACTTTATTATCCGGTGGGTCCCCATTCTACCATCATTACTGGGACCTGCTGGTTTGTTTTAAATGATGGAGTACAAATCAAAGGTGAAGTTGTAAAGATGCTAGCAAAGAATCAAGGCGGTTTTAAGTAAAAGGTTAACCTTTGAAAAATTCCTCACATTCACATTTTAAACAATGGTGTTGCCACGCCTCTGGTCCATAAGGAGGATAATGGTCTTGCCTAGCATGTCCGCAAATACGATTACGGCATATATCAAGCGGGGAGGACATTTACTCTGTGATAAAAGTTCTAAAGGATGTTATTATCCATTGCGTGAACACCGTGAACAACGAGCCTCATTACAAACTAAGAAATCCTAATCTAATATAGACTACTTATATGGTATCTATAAAATAATATAAAGCACAACAAGAATATGATTTTCAAACTAACCTAGAATAACAATTCATCAATACTCAAAATTCTCCCACAATATTTGCATTTCAATATAATTTTTTCCTTGTCAATAACTTCAATTACGGATTTTATATTCTCCCCGATAGTTACACATCTCAAATTAGGACATTTGAAAACTCCAGTAATAAAATCTGGTAGTTGGATCTTCCTTTTTTCTGCTAATTTGTAATCTTTAATTATGTTTATGGTGGCATGTGGAGCTATTAAGGACAACTTGTTTGTTTCATCAGTTTCTAGATACCTGTTTTCTACTTTGATAATATCTTTTTTATCATATTTGTTGCTTGGGACATTCAAAGCAACTGTTATGACATTTCCCTCTCTACCGGTGATATTTAGCGCTCTCAGAACCAAAAATGCCTTACCTGATTCTATGTGATCTATTACAGATCCATTTTTGATCCTCCTTACAATTAATTCAACTGAATTGGACAGATTCTTTACGCCCTTCCATTATTATATTAGCTATACTATAAAAATATGAAACCTACACTGTAATACTTTAGTAGAAAATATGATTAGAATCCTGATTTATTGGGAACAAATATGTTACTTGTGGAGTCTTGTGTAGGCGAAAGTGTTACATTTTAGGGAAACAGATCTAAATTCAAATAATATCTTCCATCATCATCTTTTTGAACTCAATATCTGATAAGTTCCTTTTCGCTTCCAATATCATTGCAACGTCATTCCCGACGATATATCTTTGCTTAGGTTCATCACTGCTTAAAACCTGCAAAATCATTTTTGCAACATCAGTAGGGGACGTAGCGTGTTCTTGCATTAAATCAATATTTTTCTGAATTTTATCCAAGGACCGAGAATATGGTGATCCGTTTTTAATTGATTGTTCTGATATAATGCAATTACTGAAAAAATTTGACTTGATCACTCCAGGCTCAATAATGATTACTTTTATGCCAAAAGGAGATAGTTCATATGTTAACGATTCACTGAATCCTTCCACGGCAAATTTTGTGCTTACATAAGCAGAAATACCAGGAAAACCTACCTGCCCTGCACCTGAGCTTATATTGACAATTGTACCACTTTTCTGTAATCGCATTATCGGAATAACCTTTTTAGTAATATTGAGAACTCCAAAAAAATTAGTTTCAAATTGATTCCTTATTTCGTCCAGAGTCAGGTCCTCAAAAAAGCCTACCAGACCATACCCCGCATTGTTTATCAGGACGTCAATTCTTTTTCCTTCACTTTTAACTCGATTAATTGCATTTTCTATAGACTTATCATCATTTATATCAAGTTCTAGGATCTTTAGAGCAAGTTTTTCTTTTTCACCTGTCTTTGCAAGAGAATCTGATTTTTTTGTATCTCGCATAGTTGCAAATGTATGATATCCATTTCTAGCGAGCATCAATGCAGTCTCATACCCTATTCCACTGGAGCAACCTGTAATCAGTGCAACTTGATGCATCATCATAATAGCCGTTTATTTTTTATATATATTTAGTTGCTAAAATTAGATATATTCTATTAATTCTTCCTGTGCCGTGAAGAGGAAAATATTCCATCGATAACAAAGGGCAGCTGATTAAAAACATTAATTTAACATTGGAATCGAATCGATAGCAATTGTCTGACGCTGATGAAGAACCGCGTACAAACAGAGGCACCACGTCTCATAACCAGTTGGTTAGGTCTCTGGGACTCCTGGATGTACTCATGGTTGGAATAGCTGCAATGATCGGCGGTTCGATTTTTGTTCTGACTGGACCGGCAATAGGTCTTGCAGGCAGTGCGGTTATTATGGTGTTCATTATCAATGGGATAATCACGTTATTTACTGCAATGGCATATGCAGAACTTGGGTCTGCAATGCCTGAAGCAGGTGGAGGATATTTATGGGTGAGAGAAGGCTTGCCTCGACCCAATGCCTTCATAAGTGGGTGGATGGCTTGGCTTGCTCACATAATTGCTGGGTCATTATATGCTGTAAGTTTTGCCTCATTCCTCACAGGATTACTGGATATGACGAATGTTTCGCACGATCTTTTGCTTTTGAACATGATACCCATGGATAAGTTGATAGCCGTGGCATCTATTGCGGCTTTCACATATATCAACTTCAAAGGAACATCTGAAACAGGCAAGACCGGTGTTGTCGTTACCATAATTCAATTAGGATTAATATTCATTTTAATCGCAGCCGGTTTGTGGGTCATGAATGGACATCCTAACTGGGAGATGAACTTTTCAGATTTTGTACCAATGGGGATCAGCGGGATAGTTGCTGCAATGGGTCTGACATTCATAGCATTCGAAGGCTATGAGGTAATCGTTCAGACTGGAGAAGAGGTAAAGAATCCAAGAAGGAACATCCCACGGGCTATTTTCATATCTCTAACTGCTGTAATTATTTTGTATTGTTTGATTGCTTTTGTATCCATAGGGGCGATATTTCCAGCCGGTATTCAATCATGGAAATACATTGGTGACGGTGGTGAACTTGGAATAATGAAAGCCGGAGAATTACTACTTCCTTATGGTGCATTCATCGTTCTAGGAGGCGGCCTGATTTCTACACTAGCTGCGTTAAACGCAACTACATTTTCATCTGCAAGAGTAGCTTTTGCCATGGGAAGAAATTACAATATGCCAAACCAGCTCAGTGCTATTCACAGAAAGAACAAGACACCTTATATCGCAATACTAATTTCTGGTATCATAATGGCCATTATGGCTTATGGACTTCCTCTAGAACAGATCGCCGTAGCAGCTGGCGTTATTTTTCTTTTATTATTTACCCAAGTTAATATGGCTCTAATCACTATTCGAAGGATTTATGGTGATAAGTTGAACTATGGTTTCAAAACTCCATTCTTTCCTATAATACCAATAATTGGTATCTTTCTAAACCTTGGACTAGCAGTTTATCTACTGGTCACTCAGCCTTTAAGCTGGGCAATAACCATAGTATGGGTCGTTATCGGATTTTTTATATATCGAATGTATACATTCAGGATAGAAATAGAGCATTATGCTCCAATTGTTACCAGTGAAGGAGATCTACAAAGGAAAGATTACAGGATTCTTATTCCATATACACC
>JBHENS010000022.1:0-21539 GCA_046261955.1 Nitrososphaeraceae archaeon
TTGGTAAACTGGTAACAAATTGCTGGAAACCATTTTTATCCGCCTTGAATCCATTTGGAATAGATGTTGTTTTAATTACTGTACCATTCGCCGTATATAATTTCATGGTTCCACTAATTTGTTTATCTACTGTAGCAGGATCAGTAACCGAATATGTCGTTGTTACCTTAATTTGTAGGACGTTCTTACCTAATGGTAAATAAAACTGGGCGTCATTTAACTTCAGAGTTATCTCCTTACCATGATGCGCAAATACCGATTGCTGTACAATCGGAAGAATAAATACACCAATCACGATAAATAGGCCAATATATCCATAGTTTCTAGTTTTATTATTCCAGTTCATTCAGATATTCACCTTTCTAGTCATAGAATATCATTTGAATATTTAATTCAAACTCGACATATATTAACGGTAGAATAAGCAGAAGCGATTTTAATTAACTGATAGTCTATAATTTTTGATCTTGATACCAGAATAATTTGCTCATTTTAGCCTGACCACTGGAAGTATCAGTAAAATCACAACCAAACTTCCTAACAACCATGCTATCTCATATCCCAATCCTCTGACTATACTGGAAAATAAAACCGGTACCCAAAAGACCCCAAATAATGAAACACCATTAACAAAACTTACAGCGAGAGTCTGATATTGAGGCTGAGCCTTGTTGATTTCTTTTGCTTTTGCATATACTATTACGAAACCTGCCGATAGGAAAAATCCTGTTACAATAATGGAAACTAAGACTACGTATAACGAATTGGTGGCGAAACCTACCAAACTGGATGCGCTAAGAATACCTGAAATAAACAGTAATTTCCTTGCATTCCCAATTTTGTCGTATAGTCTTCCAAAAAAGGGGGATGAAAGAAGAGCGACAACTAAACTTAGACTTCCCATTAGCCCCGCATCAATTGGATTGATCTTCAAATGATCCACAAAGTAATATATACTGAATGTCAATATCATGCTCGATCCTGCTTGAAATCCAAGCAATGTGAATCCAAGGATTATCAATGACCTGTTAAATAATGTGTCAAAAACATGAGATACCTTAAACTTAAATTCTTTCCTTATTTCATCCACATCCCTTAACAATGCACTGCCTAGCATAATGGCGGTTGATATTCCTAATCCACCACTCAAAATGAGTGTGGCTCTCCAGCCAAGAAATTCAGCCAGTACCACCCATCCAAATAATCCTACAATTCCACCCAAGGCATGAGCCGAATTTAGCAATCCAATACCTAAGCCTTCGGATTCTTTTCCTAAATATTTTGAAACGAGAATAACACTTGGTCCAAAGAAACAAGCCATTCCCATACCGATTATGAATCTCAATACAATAATTTGCGTAGTATCACTAGCTAATCCAGTTACTAATGCTGCCGATGAAGCAATCATGATTCCATATATAGCAATCTTTCTTGGACCAAATTTTGCAGCCATGATTCCCGCAGGTACTTGAAACAATCCTACAGCGAAAAGAAAACTACCACTTATTATTCCTAGCATGGCAATGTCTTCTCTAAAATCCGAAGCTATTAGATAGAAGATAGAAGCAATGTTAAACCAATTAATTGTATATACTACTCTGGCAAGCATTAACGAAAGGGTCGCGAGTTTGTATTGTTTCAATATATGATCACTAGTATCTCTAAGATTGTATTGCTTGTAAAAAAGGACTGAACATCCGTTCCAATGTCAAGAAACTTTAGTTTTGACTTAGAACTACGTAATATTCCCTAATATCTTCAAATGCTTTTATTTTTTCTTCTCCTAATTGAATAGATTCTAGATTGAATTTTTGTGCAACCTTTTCCATTGTATATTGTGATATAACGATTTGATCCGCTTCTGCTATTCCTTCTAACCTGCTTGCCAAATTCACATGAGTTCCTATTACAGTAAACTGATCCCTTTCTTGACTTCCCATGAGTCCAACTAGAACAAAGCCGGTATTAACACCGCATTTTACATCTATATTAATATCAAAGTTAGTAACCGTCTTCCATATATCCAGCCAATTGTGCTTAAAATTCTGGAATGCCTTCTTGAGATTTAAAGCTGCGAGAATTGCGTTTGAGGCCCCAATTGAACCATCATCATCTGGTTCTTTAAATCCAAAATAAGCAAGTATACCATCTCCAATGAATTTATCAATAATTCCGCCATATTCATGTATAATCGGGACTGCTACGCCGAGGTATTCATTGAGAAATACAGCAATTAGCTCTGGATGATCTTTAAAGACTTCGGTTAATTTTGAAAAATTACTAATATCCCAAAAGACAATAGTCATTACTCTGTTCTGAATTAAGCTTGCATGAGGGTCGCTCAGATATTCAATAATTGCAGGGTCTAGCTGTCTCTGAAGGCGAGTTAATATTTTTTGATTTACGTTGTCAGATATAGCCAAGTTTATGTCATCCAAAAATCTGGTCTTCTCCTCTTCTGTCATCTGCTCTTCCGGTTTGGGTAGCAGACCAATCACTCCTCTTTCGGAAGGATGCATAGTACAGTAGTATGGTATACTTTGTTGATTACTATCAATCTTAACAGTTGTGGATTCCCCCGGCAACATACTGCCAGTTTGAAAGAAAGGACTTGGCAAAGTTGAGATTGCATCCCCCGAAGTCAAATTATGTACTTTAGTATCTCGATTGATCCAAGTTATTGATTCACCCTTGACAATCTTAACAATCCTAGGTCCAAAGTACATTATTTCTTTAGTATTCTCTTTAAATCTAGGAATAACAACAAAATGTTTCAATCAATTCTAAATAATTGTTAGGGAATATAACCTTACGTACTTTTTACCCTATTTTGGTTTCAGACTTTCATTCTATAGAGAATACGAATTGGAAATTAATACAAATACGACATAGAAAAAATCTTTATCCCAAGAAAGATATTAATTATGGTATTCGGGGTTTACAATTTATGGAAGGTATTCAAAAGCTAAAGTGTAGTTCCTGTGGGATTACATTCATGTCCGAAAATAATAGTCCACTTTGTCCTACATGTTCAGAAAATTCAAGTACTCATCATCATGAAGCCGGTTCAGAAAATTCAAGTACTCATCATGAAGCCGAACATGGATGTGGCTGTGGTGGTCACTAACTACTTTTTTTTAACAATGCGATATCTATTTAGTATTACCTAATACTATTTCGAGTATCAAAATTACTTGATATTTTTACTCCATTCCATTACAAGAATAATCAAATCAATACACACTAAAAAATTTCAAACTATTCTAGGCAACCTTTAGATCCACAAGAAAATATAGCTTACTTATTTTCTAAATCTGACCTTAATCTTTCAGTTATGGAGTTTTCTTTAAACAACAACAATTTCCAACTCATCATAAGCATCTTTTACCGACAGTTCAACCAACTTATCTTCATAGATTAATAACCAATCTCTTATGCCAACAACTGGAAGCTTTCTCACAAATATTTTCCCTGTTTCAATCAAGTTTGCTCTTATGTATGCGTACTGCAGGGGGACTTTATTTTCAGGATTTTTGATTTTGAAAAGACTTTCTTGAAGTTCTATGCCAGGTCGACCTCCCTGTATGTTAACCATAACATTTTCTGCATATCTGTTTTGTATTTTCGCCGTAACATAGCTTTGCCCTAGTTCAAAGCGGTCTATATTCAATAATACTTGAGATCTGATAATAGGTGCCATCGGTATTTCATGAAATAACTCTTCAGATATTGTATCAAAAAACAAATTTCAAATCAGCAGTCATGTGTACATCTATTCTATTTACGATTTTCCATAAATCTTGAAGGATAAGTTTGGTCCAAGTTCAATAGTTTATCTACTTATTGATTCAATGTTAGTTGTCGCACTCTTCATTACTATATTTGTAATGCAAATATGATTCCGATTTTTATGACACTTTAATATATTATTCTAACTTAGTCTACCTGTCTTGATCACACTTGATGAGCTGTTGCTGTTATACGATTACTTTGGTTATCCGGGCATTTTATTCGTGAGCTTTATTATCAGTATATTGTTCTTTCTGCCAATACCCTACTTTCCACTTCCTCTTATAGCAGCATTTAACAAGAATTTGGATCCTCATATCATCTCAATTTCTGGTACTGTTGGTGCAGTTGCCGCAAAAATGATCATCTTTTATCTTGCTTATTCCGGACGCAATATAATCGCTAAAAAGTCAAAAGGAAGAACAATGTCACTTCAAAAACTCTTAGGCAAGTATGGATGGATAGGAGCACTCGTGGCTCCAATAATCCCATTTTCTGAGAATTTCATTTACATCACACTGGGTCTTACAAAATACAACCCATGGAAGTTTGCAGTATTCGTATTTGCCGGAGTACTGTTATATAATGAGTTTATAGTATGGATTGGAGTGCTTTTGGGACGACCATTTGTTCAAAGCATTATTTCAGAATTTACAAACACAGAAAATCCAACCACCATAATCATAACCATAATTCTCAGTAGCACTGGAATCCTAATTACTTTATACTTGCTAGTAAAAGTAAATTGGAATAAGATCATAGGAAAAAGGTTTCCGTGGACCAGAACTGATAATACGAATGAATAAGATCATGAATCTCACATTAATTATTGGCCATACTTACTAATCTAATATTCTGCAGTTACTTTGCAGAATATCACTTTGCAGGATATCAAATTAGAGCATAATATTGCATGGATTCTGTCGAGAAAGGTATTAGTAAATCTTAATTAGATAACATGTTATTTCTAAACATATTGCATTATTGGGTAGGCTCTTTTTGCCGTATATTGGATAAGAACCAAGGTATTCCATTATTTCCTGCAGGTGTGACTGCTATATCCGACATCATCAAGATAGTTGCCGATATTGGAAATCAAATTCCAGATAAATCGTGGATGCTGTACCTACTGGAATTGTTTAATATTCGGAATATTCCTGTTGAACTGAATCTGATTTGTCAGTTTGACAATCAAGATTATTTTGAAGCAATTTTTCAGGGTGTTAATAGGTACAGGTTTAAGAAAGTATTACCAGTGGTTGGGCATTCGTATTTGCGGATGATTATGATGTACAAAAAAAATAGACAGATTAGATATACTCTTACTGATCAACTCACTGCAGAAACAGAGACCTTTGATTTTCCCCTTGACGGAATAAACTTTGATTGTATTGGAGCGAATCAGTTTACTGGGATTGAGTGGTGGAACAAGACCGGTAATTTTCCTTACTCAATCAGATATAATGTAGAAGTATCACAACTCATGTTCGGATTTTTAGATAAGAACGACCATGAGTCAATTACCTTTATTCCTCATAATTCATTGATACCAAACAATGATAACGCTGGGACAGGTTATCCAGTATCATTTCAAAACGTAATGTTAAAAGAAGGTTGCGTATGTTATTCAGTTGAACCTGGCAATTGTAGCAATGGAATTCATTATAGTATATAATGGGAATATACATTCGACTATTTTCTTCGATATTTAGTATCAATCTTCAACAATAAATCAATAACAGCGATAACAAGTGAATTATTTTTACCTATCACATCAAACAATTGAATTGAATATTTTTCATATGATGTCTGCGAGATAATTCGCATGATTTCCCGAATATTCAATAGACTCAAAGTTTAAAACATACTCTATTTCAAATATTTTTAATTGATAGGATGGATTGTTCTTATATTAGCTATTCTAATTATTTTGGCAGTAATAGGATTGGGTTGGGATACATTTTTTGGTGGCGTGAAGCAGGGCGCAGAAAAAATTGGAAGTCTTCCACAAGTAAAAAATCTAACCGATAAAGCAAAAAGTGAATTTGATAATATTATTGGTAACTCTTCATTAGATATTATTGCAATTACTCAGAATAAATGAAATCCCATTTTCTGCTTAAACCTTAATTGTGTTATGAAAGGGAGTTGCCAGCCCCGTGTTTGGCATCCCTTCCATCATTGTTGAAGCTATGTACTTTCGGTGAACGGAGCCAAAAACCGAAAGTTTCTCCTTGATTAATTGTGCACAACAAAATTTAAAATGATTTACTATGAATATCTAGGTAACAGATTTAAAGGATGGAGTAGATTATTGTACATGTTGTGCAGCATTTTGAATAATGGAGACGTTAACTGAATGACACAGGAAGTATCTGGTAGTGATAATTTAAAATGTCAAATTTGCGGTATAATGTTTGCAACTCAACAAGAGAAGCAACAGCATATGAAATTAGAGCATCAGAATAAGGAAGAGCCTACTGGAGTTGGCTGAATGATAATACAAATATCTATTTTTAATGATGTGTTGATAATCCTTTGAAATGACTATTTTAGTGGTTTACCATTTGGCTCTAATTACCCTGTACGGTAATGTTTAAAAGTATTATTCGTACACCTGAATTTCAAATTGAAAATTTGTAACTGGTATATAAATATTATATGCCTTACTAAAATATGATACATATAGGATATTGGGCATCCCAAGAACAATACTCAATGCAGCAACTAATTGATTTTGTGATAGAGGCCGAAAAAGGAGGGTTTGAAAGGACGCTTACAAGCGATCATTTTCATCCATGGTCTCACACTAATGGGCATGGAAACTTTACATGGGTATGGATTTCAGCAGTCGCTGAAAGAACAAGAAAAATGAAGTTTTTAACTGGAGTTACTGCAGGTGTTTACCGGTATAATCCTGGAATAATTGCACAAGCATTTGCATCATTGGACGTATTATATCCCGGGCGTATTGGACTTGGTGTGGGGTCAGGGGAAGCTATGAACGAAGTACCCTTAGGATTTGATTGGCCGCCTGCAGAAATTAGGGTTGAGAGAACAATCGAAGCTATTCAAATCATAAACAAATTATGGAGTAGAGATAGGAATTTGAAAAATTCAGAAAGATCCTCAAATATTGATTATGAAGAAAATAACAGTCGTGAAGCGAGTATAGATGATGATGATAATGGTTTTGTAACATTCAAAGGAAAATATTTCAAAATTAAAAATGCAAAACTGTATACTCCTCCTTCCACTAATATTCCACTTTATATGGCAGGCTCAGGTCCTCAAGCAATTAAAGCTGCTGCTAAATATACTGATGGTCTAATTACAACTTCAAAACCTGATCAAGTCGGCGAAGTCTTTAATATATTTGATAGTGCAGCCCAAGAAGTAAACAAGGATCCTGATTCGCTCCAAAAAATAGCAAAACCAAAGATCTCTTATTCTGAGGATTATGATAAAGCTTTCAAAGCATGTGAGTTTTGGCGTACTACACAAATAGATGATGCCTTTAATACTAATATAAGTGATCCGAGGATTTTAGAACAAAAAGCACAACAAGAAGTATCTGATGATGAACAGAAAAAATCAACAATAATTGTTACTTCTATTGAGGATCTAATAGCCCCAATCGAAAAATATTTTCACGCAGGATTTACACAAATATATGTACACAGTACGAGTCCGGATGAAATTGAATTTATCAGATTATTTTCAAAAAAAGTGTTGCCCTATTTTCGACATTGATGAGAATAGCATACAGCTTAGGCATTGTACGTATTGTACATACATACACCAATATCCAACGATCATGAACCTGACCGTTACAGCATATCACTAGCGATATAGAACTTGGTAGTGATTTTAGCTGTTATATTTTTTGTTGCAGATTATTTGATATATGGCTGCCAGGAGCACCTGGAGAGGAAGTATTTCGATTGGGCTTGTAACCATAACCTAACTACTAAATGTAATAATGTGCAAATAACAATGTCTAGTGTTGGCATTAGCTAAAGTTTCAGAAACTGATAGAAAAAAAATTATTTGGAATTTCATGGAAGAGCTATGGGAAAATTATCTAAATGCCTTGGAAAATAATTTGCCAACCAAGTTTAATCTGCTGGATTTTTTTAACTTCGGAACATTGAGGGATGGTTTCACTGAAAATGATAAACTGTATGTGATCAAACAGTATGCCAAGGACTCGGGTTATATCAAAATTATTGGCACCGAAGTATCTATAACTAAAAAAGGACTAAAGGAATTTCAAAAAGATATCCACGATTGGGATATAAACGCGTAGAATACTTGGTATAGGATATAAGATATCTATCTTACTATTCTAAGAATTCATACTTTACTACGGTCTGTTAATGACTTGTGTACGTTATAAAAGACTCCGCCCTGCTATAACCAGTTTCCGTTGTAAAATCCTTGGATATCTACAACTATCCTAATTATTGCTAGGGCATATTAATGTAGACAACATTCCTTAAAACAGTTCAAAAAATGAACATTCCAAGGCCATCGAGTAATATAGTTTTTTGCCATTGGATATTATGGAAAGTTCAGCTCCACTATAAATACAATGTATCATATATTGTTTGAGTACCTTTTTAAATGTTATATTACTGTCAACCAATGGTCAGAACCTTTCCAAAAGATTTTAGACATTCCTATGTTTGCATTAAGCTCTTTATAAGTAATAGAACTGTAGAAAGTGTACATGAGAAAAAACAATATGAAATTAGCAGTAGCGATGACACTAGCAGTTTTCACAATGATGACTGCTTTAGTAACAATGCAAACAACACCCACTTTTGCAGCTTTTGCACAAGTGAATACTAGTCAAGCGGTAAATCAAACAGGCAACCAAACAGGCAACCAAACTGGAAATCAGTCAAGTCAACTCTCGACACCTGAACAACCAGTATATACTCCCTAATTTTTTTATTATCCAGGCTTATAGAAGGCGCCTAATTTGAATATATATTCTTAAATATCGACAATTGAGCCGACATAAATGAATTATACAAGATTTGCTATTCCTATAATCGCTGCTCTCATAGTCGGGGGATTAGTTAGTTTTTTCTTAGTGTACAGTTTTTATCCTGAAAAACACGAAAATATCAAAATAGACGGTAAATGTTATGAGTTAACCGGAGCAGCTCATCATGCTTTCATTAATCTTACTTCTCGTATAGAAAAAAATTCTTTATTACTGCAGTTAAATAAAGTCGAAGATATCAACGCCAGTATACCGATAACATTTACTGGAGAGCACAGTGCCATCAAAAATTTTATAAACACAAATCATATTATGGTAACGTCTATAAAAAATGTGACTCTTTATCCTAACATCATGGGAAATATCATAAATGGAAACATTTCCATAATGTCGCTGTCGAGCATTATCGAAGAACTTTCACTGGATGATCTGTCTGCGGCATCAATATCAATACAAGGCAGTATATCAATTATGGCTAATGAGCATATAACGGATCAAGAAATGAAGGATATCTCCATATTGAAAAATAAATTATTGCAAAATGGGATCAGAAATATAGTTGCGACGCATAACGGGGTGAATCCAGCTGAATGTCGGTATAGATAGCACAACTCTGCCAGAACCAATTAATCAGTTTTATTGCGGTTATCGTAGTATGGTTCAAAGAGTACAAACAACGATACACAACAAAGTTAATAATTCAGTCTTGTCTCCACTGCAAAACTGAAGATTCATCAACTCTTCTTTACTGACGGTTAATCTGGCGCAGACCGACAAATTCACCTATTTTTATTTTGTAGTCCACGTACAAATGTGGATTACCTGAAGGAGTGACTGAAACGAGAAAACCTAATACGACACTGGCCAATTATAATAAGAAAAGGAACTTTGAAAAGACCAGTGAACCCAAGGGCATTGTAAAGACAATCGACAAAGGTAGGAAACTTTTGGATTTCGTTGTACAGAAACATGATGCAACTCGTTTGCACTACGACTTTAGGCTGGAATCTGAGGATGGTGTTCTTAAATCGTGGGCTGTACCAAAGGGACCGTCGATGGATCCCGGCATTAAGCGATTAGCTGTACTGGTAGAAGACCATCCATTGGATTACTTACTCTTCGAAGGTACGATCCCTCATGGAAATTACGGGGCTGGTACTGTAATCGTCTGGGATACTGGAAGTTATAGCAGCGAGGATAATATTTCGGACCAAATGAAGAGAGGGAAAATTTCAGTACAACTCTATGGTAACAAACTAAAAGGTCTTTTTTCTTTGGTCAGGACGAAAAGGGATAATCAATGGTTATTAATTAAATCGAGAGACGAATGTGCCTCAAACGAGGATGTGACAGTTAAGCAACCAGACTCGGTTCTTACTGGTAGATCGAACTCAGATATAGAATATGAAAAAGAGGGCTCATCTATAAGTAAACAGAAGTCCAAAGTAAGGAGAAACCATTTAAGGTCTAGGCTTGGTTCTACCAATGGTAAAGAGATTGAATCCTTTCCACAAATAATGCCAATGCTAGCTTCACCTGTTGAGAAGCCCTTTAACAATAAAGGGTGGGTCTTTGAAATAAAATGGGATGGCGTCAGGGCTATTTTATTCAAGCATAAAAAAGATATTAAAATTCAATCAAGAAATGGCAATGACATAACACAAAAATACCCTGAAATAGTAAACGAGATTAAAAACTCTCTAAAAGGCTGTGAATCTGCTATAGTAGACGGAGAAATTGTTGTTTTAAATGAAAACGGTGTTCCAGATTTTCACGCTCATCAACACAGAATGAATGTTCAAAATAGTAGAGAAATAATGGCCCTTTCTGTAGAGACTCCTGCTACCTATTACCTTTTTGATATATTACATAAAGACGGTAAGGATCTCAAATCTCTAAACTACTTAGATCGGAGGGGGATATTATCAAGTACGATGAAGACCAACAAATCGATCAGAATATCTGACTATATTGAAGAAAGAGGGATCGATATCTTCGATAGTATCAACAAACTGAACCTAGAAGGAATAGTAGCCAAGCATAAGAACAGTACATATAGAGAAGGTATCAGATCCAAAGAGTGGTTAAAAATCAAGAATACTAAAACGCAGGATTGTGTAGTCATAGGGTACACAAAAGGTGAAGGTGCTAGAGATAGATATTTTGGTTCACTAGTGTTGGCAGTATATTCTTCGAAGGAGAAAAAACTAAAGTTTGCGGGCCATGCAGGGACAGGATTTGATGACGAAACTCTTAACCTAGTATATTCTAAAATGAAGCGCGAGGAAATCGACTCCATGCCCGTGGATAAAGTTGCATACCTGAATCGTGAAACAACGTGGCTAAATCCAATACTGATTGCAGAAGTGAAATTTAGTGAATGGACCAAGGACGGCGTGCTGAGAGCACCCGTTTTCTTAAGGCTACGCGAAGATAAAAAACCGGAAGAATGTGTTACGGAGGCCGATAACCCAGTGAAGACCACTCCTGTCGTTGAAATTGTTGACAAGAGTAATGAAATTGCTGATAATAAAAACAATAATAAAAATAACACTCCAAGCACCGTGATAGTTACAAATCCGGACAAAGTCTACTGGAAGGCTACCAAAGACCATCCGAAATTTCTAAAAAAGAATTTAATAGAATACTATGAGATCATAGCCGCTTGGATTTTGCCATATCTAAAGGATCGACCCCTTTCTTTAAGCAGATATCCCAACGGAATCAACGGTAAGTCATTTTATCAAAAAGACTGGGATCAGAAAAAGCCAGATTTTGTTACTACGATGGAGATACATTCTGAACACAGGGGAGACAGTATTAATTATATTGTATGTAATAACGTTGAGACTCTTCTGTGGATAGCAAATTTGGGTTGCATTGAGATGCATCCTTGGTATAGCAGAATAAAAGAGTTTGACGGATGTTATAGCGCATCTCTTTTATACGAAGAAAAATGTGGGCTCAATTTTCCTGATTTTATTGTATTTGACCTTGATCCATACATCTATTCTGGTAAAGAGAAAAAGGGCCAAGAACCTGAGTACAATATTCCAGGATTCAAAGCCACAGTCGAAATTGCCTATGAATTAAAAGATATTTTAGAAGGACTAACAATAAATTCTTATGTAAAAACGTCAGGAAAATCAGGATTGCATGTTTACATTCCTATTTCCAATAAATATCCTTACGAACAAACTAAAAGCTTTGCTGAGGTAATGGCGAAATTGATGGTTTCTAAATATCCAACAAAAGTAACAACGGAATGGCGCACTTCAAAGAGAAAAGGTAAAGTATTCTTCGACTATAACCAAAATGCAAGAGGCAAAACAATAGCATCGGTTTTTTCTCTGCGACCCACTCCGACAGCGACTGTTTCTATGCCTGTTTCATGGAAAAAATTGGATTCCATTGTGCCGACGGAATACACAATATTATCGGCACCAAAGATCATCCGAACTAACAACGCGTGGCAAAATATCCTTTCAGACAAACAAGACATTAGAGAAATAATTTCTAAGGCAAACGAAATTTAAGGAATATTGATTTAACTTGTAGACATGTGTGGGTATTTGTTACCAGATTCCGAATTTCGTAGTTTATTCGTTTCAAAAAAAATCTAGTTAGTTCAGTGAATATACTAATTATGGAATAAGATCAGCTTACAAAGCTACATTTTTTCTAAGAGTTGTTGCTTCATTTTCTGAAATTCAGATTCACTTAAGATCCCCTTCTGTTTTAATTTAGAAAGTTTCTCGATTTCATCAGCGGTTGAAATAGTGTCAATACTGCTTGTTGCTTCACCGGTGCTATTAGCTTTCATTCGTCGCCTTATTATTTCTAAAAGCTCTTCAGCCTTGTCTTTAGGGAGCGCTTCAATTACACCTTCTTGATCGTCTTCTCCGCTAATATTTTCATCCATCAGTCCTAACTTGCTCTTGTTTACCATCGTCGGCGCCTTAAATAATATAGTTGAAGTAAAAACTCCCTTCTGCAATTTAACGCTAGTTATAACGTCGTACGGAATATCAATAAGTTCCGCTTTTAAGCCCAGCATGTAGGGATCTCTTATAATCACTCGTCTGTCAGTTGCTATGACACTATTTGGTGTTAAAGCTGAACCACCCGGCATCATTCTTGATTCCCTCGCTACAAGCAGTACTTTTTCATCCGAGCTTAATATTTTCTCAATCTTCTCGATTTCATTTAATTCATTTCCATCAGTTATATCAGTGTTAAAAGAGTGTTTGTCACCCAACGCCTATCTATCCCTATATGCTTGGTTGACATATTTAATAAAAGCTCCCGTTACAACCTTATGGATCGAGGAGAAAATACATTAGATTAAATTATATGCATTTATTAAAGGAAACACGAAAGGGCGTCAGTTAAATAGTTTCATATGGTTTTGATGTGATCGATGGTAAAATTACCTTGCTATTTGGACTTTTATATTAATTCCATTGTTACTAATTACAGGTATGAACCTTGCTGTTATTAACGAAGTAACCATCTTATAGAAATATGGCAATTGTCTAGCTTAATACAAAGAATTGAAACTTTATTGACTTAATTTTCCTCTGCGTCATGGATATTATCATTTCTTTTTGTAGAATCAAATTATTAATAGCAGTGGTTTAATCTATTAATATCCATTAATACAACTTTTAATCATTAATTTTTCCTGGATAGAACACATGGGATATTAATCTATGATAACAGTTATTACAGACAAACATATCTAAGAATTGATTTAATGAATGGATAGGTTTTCTACAGTAGTCACATTTCATACTTTCCATTATATACATATGTACATTGAAATTTAAATATTTTTTAATATTAATTTAGGCAAATATTTTATTAATTAATTTCTATATGATGAATCCATTAAAAACGTCAAGTTCTTGCTCACATTTTCTTCAATTCCTTGATTGGCTAAATAGGCGAAACTCGCATAGCATACAAATAATAGAAACAATTAAAGGACTCATTCGTCAATTTTCGATAATTAGAGCATGAATTTCATACTTAAAGGATCATTAATGATTTGTACCTGTATGTGTATTGCCGCTTTATTTTCAATAGCAATTGCACCACAGACATCTGTTGCTGTAGAACCACCTATATCAAATTTTAATAAGACTAACTATGGTTTTCAACTTGAATCGAATGTTACTAATGGTAGTGTGCCAAGAGAAATTGCTTATAGGAATCCACAACATGGAATCTTTATGTTGTTCCCCTCAAACTGGACTTTCTCCACAAGTGGTCTACCGGAATATACTCAGGTTGGTGCATTTTATGCCCCATTGCAAAATATTTCAGATCCAATCCCTGCGAGATTAACTATCACTGTAATGAGCTATCAAAAAGACATTTCTCTCAAGGAGTTTACTAATATGACACTTTCCTCACTTAATCAAACAGACCAAATTAAGATCTCAAGTTCAGATCCAACTACACTTGCAGGACGACCAGGTCATCAGGTTATATTCTCAACTTTACCAAATATAGGGAATCCTGTTTCATTTGAGATAATGCATTCGTGGGCAACAGTAGGCAGCAAGGTTTATGTTTTTCAATATAGTGTTGAAAGCTCTAAATTTGATGCCTATTTATCCACCGTTAAACAGATGCTAGAATCACTGAGAATAGAATAGATACAAGGGCCCACCAAAGCTCAGTTATTTTGGAGATAATAAAGCAAAAAGTAATATTGAATAACAGTTTGTTAGGACAATTCATAAGTAATATTTGAAATATTTGCCGGACTCACACAGCAATTTAACTATTAGAAATTATGTATGATAAGTGTAGGAGACAGATGGAAACCAAAAGAAAAACGTTGATCATTACATTAGTTCCGATTATGATAATACTTGCCATCACTTATTATTATGTTCCAATTGCGAGGATATATCCTTCAGAATTTATGACTATGTCAGATAAATTTGGAATAATGAAAGTATATCCCACAAAACCAGGAGGAAGGGAATGGTTCATTGACATGAATAATCCTACTGAGGATCCTGGGTTCAAGCCTGGATCAAACATTACTCGTCAATTAGATGGTTCATGGCAGATAAGTGGAAGACTCGATAATGATACATACGTTGGAGAGGTGAGAATGGAAGTCGTTAGACTTTCAGGATCTGAAGAATGGAAGAATGTCGAAATGACAGGATACGCCAAAATAATCCCGGCTATCAATCCAAATGATTCACTTGTCTGGTCCATCAGAGGGGGAAGACATAATAGTAGCGTTCCTTGTGAAGGAACCGCTCTAAAGGGTGGAATCGATACTAATGGTACTGTTTCTTGGGCAAAGGAAATATGGCATACAGGCGGCTATACAAATAAACGAGCTGAGACACAAGTTACGGATTCCATTATTGGGAAGTGGATTGGATGGAAAGTTGTTGTTTACAATATGAACAATGAGACGGCAGTAAAAATGGAATCTTACCTCGATGACAAAGCCAACAATCACTGGTTAAAGGTTACCGACTTGATTGATAACGGCGGATGGTATGCCAACAGGCCGGATCCTGTATTCTACAGCGCAAACTGTGGAAAGGCTAAAGACCACGTTATAGCGAAAGGAGGACCTTTGGCTATCTTTAGGTCTGATAACATGACATGGAATTTTAGAGACTTGAGTGTGAGAGAAATCCAGCCTCCATTATCACCATAAGCATGTCATCATCCGTCACCTGGTTATCAACAATCATTTAATTTAGGATCAGTCTGAAATACTATACCATTTTGATTGCGTTTATCGTAAGGTTCTTTCAACCAATCTTTGTGAAGCCCATAATTAGGATAAATTTTAAAAGGATTCATAATATGCAACTAGTATGGAATACGAAGATTATGGTAAGAAGATGCTCATTTATGCAGGTATTGCAATTGTAGGTATATTCTTTGGATTACAGGCTATGTTTGGATTTCCTTTATTCAAATCATTTGAAAGTGATAGTGTGAGTGATGCAAGAGTTGTAATAAAGGACGCTAGTGGGACTTGTGTTTTAGAAGCCTCTGATAAAATCCCAAGGGTTCTTCAGGACTGTCCTTATGACAAAGAAGAGATTGTATCAATAACGTACAAGAAGGGTTCACCAGATATAAGAACACATAATCCAAAATCCTAGATATGGAAACGGGGATAATATGAGTGATTTATGTGTTGTAAATCTTTATTCGTATACCAGAAGTCAGTATTGTTATAATAGGTTGAAAATTAAAAAATAAATTTTTATTCGCAAAATAATAAATGCGATTTAATGTTAGCCTAATCTTTCTTGAAAGCTTTGGCCTCGTCTTTAGTAACGTTAAACCAGACTTTATCTCCATCGAACTTTACAGCTTTGCTTCTAGGTAGATAAAACTTATCTTTATCAACAACTCCTCTTTTTGTTACTACAAATTCTTCATTTAAGTCTTGGACCTCACCCAAATCGTATTCATCCAGACCCCTTGCTTCCTTTTTTATGATGTCATCCCAGTTTGTAATTCCACTCATATACAATTTAAGGCAACATCTGATATAAGGGTTAAAATTCCTTCGTCATCGATTCCAAAATCGGTTTCAAAATGAGGATTTTGAAGACCGCTGAACATGTGGCAAGGTAATATTTTAAGAGTACCTTAACTCTTGTAAAACGATATTATTTTATTTGATAATTTAGTTACTTATAGTAAGAATCATTGATATAGAACATTCTTTCCTACGAATACATGTTAATAAACTATTTTGCATTATCTTTCTTAGAATTCTATGAAAAAAAATGGTATCCTAGATACACTAGTTTTTGCATTACTGTTGTTGGTATCAATTGTGGCTATCAATAATATGACAAATGTTTATGGCCAAGATGAGGAAGATGGTATTGTAACAGATAACGAGATATCATCACAGCTAGGATCCCAACTAGTAACAAATGAAACAGTACCCTTGGCTGATAATCAGAATAATACGAGTATGTTAAACCTTAGTGAGCCAGGGGTTGAGGAATTCGACAATTTTACAACTCCAATGTTAGGCAACGAATCTTTTGATACTGGAAATGAATCATTACTTACAGAAGAAGATGAATCTTTTGATACTGGAAATGAATCATTACTTACAGAAGAAGATGGAGTCGATAATGATTTACTGAATGAAAACATAACAAGTGAGACAGAAATGTCGGACTCATTAGACAATACCTCTGAATTAGCTTTAGAAGATGATGGAGATGTTTTATCTCAATCGCAACAAGGAGTTACTCCGGAAATAGATCAAAAATTAGAGACTGTTGCAGCAGCGACCCTTGGGGTAACCAATGATACAGGTGGAGCCAATGATACAGGTGGAGCCAATGATACAGGTGGAGCCAATGCTACAGGAGGAGCGGAAAACGAACAAATTACTAACGTTCAACAGGTTATCAATAACATTGGATTTGCAGGTAGCCAGGGTGGCGGTGATATCAATGTTATAGTAAACCAGATTTCCCAATTGGTAGCGAATAATCCCAATAGTTCTGTAGCAGTTGCAATTAAGAAACTTGCAGAGGAATATTCAAACGGAAATATTGACGAAATAGATATTGCAACCCAGCAAATTGGAACTCAAATAGCACAAGGTAATAACATAGAACAAACTCTTGTACAAATAACAAATAATATTGTAAATAATATTAAGAATGTAAAAATGAGTATAGACAATTATGATAAGATAATCGTACACCCGAGAACATTAGATATTGACAAGAAAATAATTACAGAAACCATAACAACTATTAAGAAATCGAAATCCATAGTTGATGTTCCCCGCATACATATCAAATTCGATGATGATGAAAAGAACTTGGTATTGCGAGTTCTAAATACAAATGACGCGAAATATGAAATGCCATTTAGTAAAAATAAAGGAGGGTTCAAGTTTGATGCTGATGAATTTAGAGTAAAAGTTATTGGAGGAAAGGGAAAGATCCAAGCTGCTTCAATGGCGGAAATGCTAGGAGACGGTAAAGTGGGCGATAAAGAATTTCTTGACAAGGAAAGAAGAAATGGTAACGTTTACTTTAATATGGATGAAATAGAAGCAGGAAAATACTTGTTAGAAGTGTATATAAAATTGAGTGATGGTTCAATTGGTACTTGGGCACGAGGTTCAGTAACTGTTACTAATTAGTAATTTGATTAATTAATTTAGTATCTATACTTACAGTCAAAAATCCGAAGAACCACCAGCACTATATAGACTACCTTTGATGCTTACTACAAAGTCCAAATCATTTATTCGCTTTAATAAATTAAGATCAAGATTATGACTTACTACCATTTTCGTTCCCTTAAGATAAAAACCTGGTGCCATACCCGTAACGCTAATTACTCTCTCTCTTATTTGTTTAGTATCCTGTTCAGGTTTGAGGTTAATTTCTAAAGTATAGATATTCTCTTTTTTTGCTTTTTCATCAAAAATCAATCTGACAACTAATATTGGATCCACTTTTGAAAAGACGGTCCTAATAGCGTTATCGGCTTCTGTAAATTCTTTTACAACTTCCTTAACACTATTGGCTTCTTGGTCACTCATTTACTTTTAATAACTTAAAATATTGGTTAAGTTATTAATAAAAGTGTTTAAATGATTAGTTCTTTATTGTAGATTTTTATCATTTTAGGCATGCAACGCTCAAGCAGTGAACCACTTCAGCATGAAAATGAGGCATATTCTAACTTTGTAGACTCTATTAATTCAGAACAAACAAGAGAAATGTACGTATATTCGTTATCAAAGTTTCTAAAGCATTATGAGATAGACTTGGATTCATTTCTCAGCCTAGGACAACAGGAAATATCTAATCATATCATTAATGCTTGCGAAATGAATGATGTTATACTTAATTGGAAGAAAAGAAATTCATAAAGTCGGATAGAACAGAAAACAGCATTAATGGAAAAGATAGAGGTTATACTCATGAAGAAATACAAAAGATACTAGAGTTTTCAGATCAGAGGTAGATAATAAACAGAATTCAGTAGCCAAAGAATTTTCCGAAGAAGAGCAGTATTATACCAGAATATACAAGGACAGCAGCATAGTAACAGGCCAGGATTTTCTAGATTCATTAATACCCAGTATAAACGACTTGCTAAAAGATCCAAAAGTAAGCCAGTATATCAACAAGATAAAGAAAGAAGTTGGCGATATCAAAAGAGAATACAAAAAAGAGTATACGGAGGCTAACTAAAATGTGTGATAGATGTATTCAGCCAATTAAAAGTGCATGTATACAGAAAGATATAGAGACCAGTAGAGAAGATCTAGAGAAGAAAATAGAGAGACTGGAAAGGTCATTAAAGATTGTAACTAAAACAAAAAGCGCAGCAAAGGAAAAACAGCAAGATCCAGCCTGGTTAACAATTGAACGTTACAATAATGGAGATTTAACATACGAAGAAATTACAAACCAAAATTATAAAAGCGCATCAGTTGAGTCAAATGAACCATCATGGGTAATATTGCGTAGATCCACATTCGGCGATGTTTGAAGCCAATTGCCCTTACTGCCATAAGCGGATAACAGTGAATAACGAAAGAGATGATAATCCGGAGTATAAAGCCATGCTGATAGAATATGATGATTATCATAACAAAAAAGTACACAAGTGTAAGGAGCCAGTAAAATGAGTGATAAAGAAAGAGAAAAGTTAATCGAATCAACTAGAAAATATGCTAATGAAGCGAATATGAAGATCTACACACTCACTAATATGTTAGATGAAGTAGAAGCCAAGAACAGAAGTTTAAATGCAGATGTAGATAGATTATCGCAGCAACTCAGTTTAGTAAAAGATGAACTTAGAATAGTCTTATCAGAGAATATCAAAGCGAACATAATTACCATAACAGCAACTAATGGCGATCAAACAGTAGCAGAAAGAGAGAAAAACTCTCAGGATCGTGCTTAAAATTGTATACAAAAGAGAGAATCAAAAAGGTCTTAAGGAGAGAACACGTAATTATAATTAGCCGGAGAAAAAATGAAAATGACAAGTGCTAAAAACAGAGTAAAAGCAAAGATACATAGAACTAGCGACTATGACGACAAATACACGGGCATAAGAGATTTTCCTGACGAAAAAGCGATGTTACATTATGGCTTATCTAAGGTGCATAAAGTCATAATAAAAAAATATACTAAGAATGATGAATTTATGGCAGCAGCACAAAAGACAAGGGGCGTAAAGTTTGATTACGATATGGAACTATGCGACTAAACAGGTATAGATGTCATAGAATAATGTTGACAAGAATTGGTTACGAAGTTGATAATGAGACAAAAAGTATCATCAGGGTGCGTAAAATTGCGTAGAAGAGAGACTAAAACAAAGGGAATTGAACCTTTTGTAATAGATTGTATGGCTATGAATCTACATCAAGATCAAGCGTTGAAATATTTGGATGATAATGGTTACGATATATCAAGGGCCGAATACTACAGAGTAAAAAATGAAATAAACGGAATCGGCCCAGGAACGTCTTAATCTCATAGCATCAAAAGAGTTCCTATTACAGCATTTACAAAGAATCGATACTTTACGAACTATACTCAAAGAAATGTGGGCCAATTATCACCTTGAAAAGAACCCTACTAAAAGAGTACAGATTCTTGAGAAGATAGAAGAAAATCAGTTGTACTTATCATCGTACTATGATTCCACCAGGTATGTAATGCAGCAAGCAGCAAAGAAGGAGAATAAGCAAATTGAATATAATTTATTGTTCATTTGTATTATACTCTAATGAGCGAATTAATTTTCAATTATCTTAACAAGATTTCTTTTTATTAATTCTCTTTTCATATTTTCGTCTGGATCATTTTCTTTTAGTTGATTAAAGTTAACGCGAACGCGTAATTTGCCATAAAGTACGTAGGACATGAAAAGCCCTGTAAAGATTTAAGAACCCCGAAGTCATTAACATATTATTGAAAGGGATTTTCTCTACCAAATCAATAATTATTACAGGTTTGATAGTTGCGATTCTCTTTACAAATGTAACTTTATTTAGTAAAGTGACTGCAGAAACAGGAGTTGGGAAGGATGTTTTTAAGGTGATAGTTACTTTGTTTGACATAACAAATTCAACTAAAGACATTACGACATTAGTTAATGTAAAGGATGAGACAAAGGTTAAGGTCTTCAATGCCGAAAATGCCGAAAATCCTGAGACCGAAGACGGAGATAAAGTAAGTTATACGATAACGTTTCCAAATTTGACAGTAGATGATGGAGAGCCATACACTGTATGTACGGTGAGTTCAGAAGATTTTGAACTTAATTGTAACGAAGGAAATAATTCTCCTCTGAATAGGCCGGAATTTGTGGATATCAGTCTGTCTGGAGGAGGTTCTGCCGATCAAGACGAAGGAGACGGGGAAGGCGGGGGTCCTGCCGATCAAGACGAAGGAGAAGGGGAAGGGGAAGATGAGGAGTGACTTTGGCTCTGACATAAGACTGTAAATTTGTCGCCATATAGTAACAAACAAGTAATGCAGAATTTACCAAAAATTATTTTTAAAACCTTTTTAAAAGATCCCATCAGTCTAAGTCTTTTATAATATATTGGCTACTGGATTGATACACAACACTTTATTCCAGTGGGGTCGTTGTGCACTTTATTATCCGGTGGGTCCCCATTCTACCATCATTACTGGGACCTGCTGGTTTGTTTTAAATG
>JBHENS010000023.1:0-20759 GCA_046261955.1 Nitrososphaeraceae archaeon
AGACGGCCTGGTGTACCTTTACCCTGGTACGATACTAATGCTATACCATTACTAGAATTTTTAGCTATTTCTTGCAGATAGAATATCGCCGTTCCACCTACAAGCATTCCTGCAGGAGAGATTATTACTCCTGGTTCTTTTACCAAGTGTTTTCTTCTATGCCATCCTTTAACCCATTCAATCTCCGATATAATTTTTTTAAATCCTTCACCATCTCGTAAAAATGATGGATTTCTTAGCATTATTTCATTTGCTTTTAATGCCATCCCGTCCATGGATATCCTATGTTTGAAATTGTTTGCCTTCAAAACGCATGCAATCTCTTGTGCTCTTTCAACTGAAAACGCAGGTATGAAGAGGGTTCCTCCTCTTTCAACTACTTCATAAGCAAAGTGCATAAGATTTTTTTCCGATTCGTCTCGTGGAGTCTGTTCTGTTTGAGAATAGGTACTTTCAATAATTAACACATCAACTTCAGGTAAATCTAAATCTGCAGGATTCAATAGTTTTGAGCCTCTAGTGTTTATGTCACCGGTGTAAAAAATACGCTTACCCTCACTCTCTACAATTATTGAAGAGCCTCCTATGATATGACCAGATTCGTATAAAGTAATTTGCATGTTATTAATCAAGTGTCTTTCCTTATACTGTAAGGTCTTTGAATGACTCATCATATTATTCAAATCTGCATATTCAAAAGGTAAATAAAATCCAGAAATTTTGAGCATATCTTCAATAAGTAAATCGGAAAGTTCAAAAGTTGGATTTGTTCCTAAGACTGAGATATTAGAATTGGATAAAAAAAGTGACGGAATATATCCCGAATGATCCAGATGAGCATGCGTAAGAACGACTGTGCTAATATCTTTTGGTCTAACATGAATCGGAAAAGATGGTTCCTTCTTTAACAGCACGCCATAATCTAACAAAATATTGGTATTGTCCGATGTTACCAGAAATCCTGAACGTCCTACTTCTTTGCCGGAGCCTAAAATAGTTATTTTCATTTAATAATGATTTGTTTAAGCAGACGGGTTTTAAGTCTTTCATTTTTCTCCTTTTAATTGCAATTAATAACAAACTAAAAACGACAGAATAAAATTAGAGTTACTGTAATTTTAAAAGTTGTCAAGAATCGTTATTACAGGCAATCCGGGAGTTGGAAAACGTACTATTAGTGGATTGTTGTCAAAAAGACTAGGATTTAAGATACTCAATTTAAATGAATTTGTAATAAAAAACAAGCTCGTATTCCTAGATAAGGCATTAGGGGTCTTTGATGTCTATATAAATAAAGCATCACTAATGCTTAGAAAGGAATTAAAACAATATGATGATGTGATTATTTCAGGACATCTTGCTCCATACTTACTAATCCCCACTCAGGTTGATTTAGTCGTGGTTTTACGACGTTCACCGCAACATCTTTTACAGACATTTAAAGAAAGAAATTATACAATTTTGAAAATTAGGGAAAATATAACTAGTGAGATTCTCGGAATAACCTTATATGATAGCATAAGAAAATTTGGAAAGCAAAAAATTATTGAATTTGACACTACAAAAACGTCAAGCAAAGAAATTATCAGACGTTTAATTGAGGCGTTGAATGATAATTCAAAAAGAAGAACGGGAAATATCGATTGGATGCCTACATTAAAAGATCAGCAGGAACTTTTGAAATTAGTATCGTATTAGCTCTACCACACGACAATTTGCTCTTGATAATACCAAGAACTTTGTTTCACCCAAATCTAACAGGATTTAAATAATAAATGATGATGAGAAAAAATATCATGCGGTTTTCATGATGAACAGGGTAAGAATTGGTGTTGATGTTGGGGGGACGTTTACCAAATCAGTAGCAATAGATATGGATACTGGTAGAATAATCGGGAAGGTTACGGTTCCAACTTCACATTTCTCGCAAGAGGGAGTATCAACTGGGATTGTAGAATCACTAATCAAACTTATTCACAAAGTGGGTATTAATAAATCAAATATTGAATTAATATCTCATAGTACAACTCAGGCTGTTAATGCATTATTAGAAGGTGACACTACGAAGGTAGGAATTATTGGTATGGGGGTAAGTTTAGAAAAAAATGATATCATGAAAAGAACGAACTTAGGTAATGTTAAACTCGGACCGAATAAATATTTGAAAACATGTTATAGATTTTTAGATACTTCAAAGTTCTTAGATGAGCAAGAGATTTCACAAATATTAGAAGAATTGAAGAAAGAGGGAGCAGAGGTTCTCATAGTTAGTGAAGCGTATGGTGTTGATGATCCTAGTAATGAATTATTCGTTATGCAAAAATCAGACATACCAGCAACTGCAGGACATGAATTAACGGGAATATATGGTCTAGAAATAAGGACCTTGACAGCCGCAATAAACGCTAGTATATTGTTAAAAGCTATTGGCACTGCAAAATATGTTGAGAAAGCGGTACGTCAACAAGAAATCTCTGCTCCACTTACAATTATGAAGGGTGATGGTGGTCTGACTGACATGAATACTTTTAAAACTAAACCAATTTTAACTGTTTTATCGGGACCTGCTGCAAGTGTTGCAGGAGCTCTACTGCATTTAAGAATACTTAATGGAATTTTCATAGAAGTTGGAGGTACATCAACAAATATTTGTGTAATAAAAAATGGTAAACCTGAAGTCAAATACGTTACCATAATGGAACATCCAACATGCATAAAATCATTAGATGTGAGAGTGGTGGGAATAGCCGGTGGTTCTCTCGTGAGATGGTCGGGCAAAAAGATAACCGATGTGGGACCTAGGTCTGCTCATATTTCCGGTTTGAAATATTCATGTTTTGCTGAACCGCAAGAATTGGAGGGAGGACAAATTGTAACATTTATGCCTAGAGAAGGAGACCCGATTGATTATATAGCAATTGAAGTTGGTGCTGGTAAAAGGTTTGCAATAACCAATACTTGTGCTGCCAACGCTTTAGGAATAGTCCCTGATAATGATTATGCAAAGGGGGATCAAAAATCTGCACAACTAGCGTTATCAATTTTGGGACAGAGATTAGGTATGGATATGGAAGCAGTAGCTAATAAAATTCTTGTTATTTCAAGTAGAAAGATACTCCAAACAATTAGAACTTTAATGAGAGAATATAAATTAAAAGATGATAAATTTGTATTAATAGGTGGTGGTGGAGGTGCATCGATCCTTGTTCCACTGATTGCAAAGAAATTAGATTGTCAATATAGAATCGCTGACAATTCGGAAGTCATCTCTTCTATTGGTGTTTGTACTGCGTCAATACGGGAAGAGAGGGAAAAGATAATAGAAAATCCTACACCCGATGACATATCACTTTTTGTTCAGGAAGTTGAAAAAATTGCAATTACTAAGGGTGCACTTCCTGAATCGATTTCTACTCAATCTGAATATCTAGGTGAAAAATCTCTTTTACGTGTTACTGTTTATGGTAATATGAAGCTAGATGTTGGTACCAATGATGCAAAAGAAATTGATGATGAAGAAGCAGAGGTATTGGCATGTGAGCTATTTGGTATTAATGAAGGTGTACATAGAATATTTGATATGAAAGATTATTACATTTTTGCGTGTGAAATATATAAAAAGAAATTATTTTTGAAATCAAAAAAACAACCTGTTTTAGTACTAGATAAATATGGCCATGTTAGAATATCTATTGAAAATGCAGATATATTCAGTGGCAGTCCCCAAGAGATGAAAGAAAAAATTCATTCATTAATGAATGAACATGGTCTATCAAAAGATGAGCTTGCTCCACAGATTCATATTGTTGATGGAAAAAGAATTTTGGATTTTTCTAGTTTGTCGTCTTCTGCACATGTCCTAAAAGCAGTAACTGACGAGCTGGATAAAACTGTTAATAATCAGGTAACAATAATCATAAAAGTATAAAGTGAAATATAGCTTTGCCTGTTAAAACTAGGGATCATTGATCTAAGAAATATTTCGATATTAAACTGCTTAAATCAACTTTAGCAAAATCATTGGGAATTGAATTTGTAGATATTATTTCCTTAACACCTGCTTTGAATAATTTTTCTTTGGCATCATCGAGTAAGAGTGCATGAGTGCATAAGACAAATACATCACCAATATTATTTTTTTTCAGTATTTCAGTCGCTTTTATAATACTATTACCTGTACTTATCATATCATCTAAAATAAGAGCATCACTTTTTTTCAGTGGTAGTTTTTTACTAAGTGAAATCGATATGTCGCCTGTGAACCTATCTCGTGTTTTGACTAATGATATCATATTTACGTCCATAATTCCTGCGAATTTTCTAGCTCTTTCTATTCCTCCTTCATCTGGGGAAATGACTATAGGGTTGTTTAATGTAATATTTTTCTTAGCATAACTAGCCAAAGATGGAATAGCCGTTAAATCTACTGTTTTAAAAGAATAATTAAATGAGTTGGGACTATGGCTATCAATAGTTATCAACTTTGTAGTTCCTAATGACGCCAAAATTTGTCCAACTAATTTGATAGTTACTATCTCTCCATCAACAAATACCTTATCCTGTCTTGCGTATGCTAAATATGGACAAACTACACATATATCGTTCGCACCGTCTTCTCTGCATTTGTAGATAATCATGAATAATTGCATGAGATGTTGATCTGTAGGAGGATATGTAGAATGAACGATGATGCATGTCCTTTTGGCTACATTATCTAGTCTAATTTTGCTTTCTCCATCTGCAAATACACGTAATTCGGCGTTTTTATATTCAGCATCCAAATCTAATGAAATTTTTTTTGCGAGAGAAGAATTTCGCTTATCCGAAATAATTACAGTGTTGTTTTTTTGCAATGTAAAGAATATGGAAATATTTTTCAACCACTATTTAAAAGTGTTAGATTAGCTTTATGAATTAGTTATTCCATGTATGGAATGTAAAAGGTTTTCATATCTTCAGCTAAATCTACGTTGTTGTGAATAGTTCTCGCTTCATCCAAGAGAATATTTGGATCATCATATCTTGAACTGAAATGTGTGAGAATTAGCTTGCTACAATTTGACTCCTTGGCAAGCAGAGCTGCTTCAGTGGATGTAGAATGAAATGTCTCTATTGCCTTAGTTTGGTAATCATGGTTGTAAGTTGATTCGAAAATCAAGATATCACATGAGTCAAAAAAATTTCTAAGTTTGGAAGACGGTCTGGTATCCCCAGATATACCTATTTTACGGCCCTTTCTCTTGGGCCCAACTACTTCATTTGATTTTATTAATTTACCATCAATGACTACATCTTCACCATTTTGTAACCTATGATACAAGTTTCCTTTGGGAATGGAAAGCTTGGAAGCTTTCTCAATATTGAATATTCCTGGTCTGGGAAGCTCATCAATGCAATAAGAAAATGCAGGTACTGAGTGGTCGGCTCTACAACAGCTGATCTGATAATCATCTTCGGATGCAATTACTCCTTCCTTATCGATTACGTGAATGGCTACTTCAAACGACAATCCAATATTGATTATACGAAAATTCTCATGGATAAATTCTCTCAATCTTGATTCGCCATAGATATCAATTTTTTTTGTGCGCCCTAGAAGAGACATGGTTTGAAGAAATCCTAATAGTCCTAAACAATGATCAATATGCAAATGAGTTATGAATACTTTCATTTTCTTATTTATTCCGAGTTTGGTTTGAAGAAAATTCTTTTGCATTCCTTCACCGATGTCAAATATCAACAATTCACCTCCTCTTTTAATTACAATTGAGGATAAACCTCTTTTTTCAGTCGGAATGGCTGCGGATGTTCCAAGAAATACTATCTTCATGTCGACCATAAATTATATATCAATAAATGATCCAGTAAATTATAAACGTTTGTTTGAACAGTAACATCATGAGCATCTTTATTATCTATACCTTTATCTATACCTTGATCTTGTAAACGCAAATTAGTAAGATAGTGAATTGAACTGGAATTAGCTTATTATTTTGAAAAAATCTTTTAGGAGTTGTTTTTGGTTTTGAGACAGAACATCATATGATTCGATAAATTCTTTTTCTATAGATATCTGTTCTTTTAGGACAGAACGAAATTTATCAATAGTAATAGGAGTGATGGTATCTATTTCACTGGTGGTGTAAGCATAAATATATGCACTAATAATTTTTATTATAAAAGATGGTATTGTTTTCAGTAGGAGTAAAATACTTTTTTTCATAACGTCACTACCAGATGCATTACTATTCATATTATCGAAGTAAGACTCAAGTATTTTCATTCTGATATCTCCCAACTCTTCAATGGATGATGCAACTAAAATTCCTGTTTCTGTTAATTCATAGAAAGGAACTCCCTCTAATTGGAGTGCCTTTGGTCCACGTCTCAGTGGCAGACGACCTGCTTCCTTAACTACGCCAGATGGTATTAAGACTTCATCGAGATCTTTGAATATACCGGAGTAGATATTCTGCCATAATATGCCATTGTTCTTTGCTATTGCGTGAGCAATGGATGTTCGTGTTCTCAGTTCTGGATTTTTCTCCAAAACAAGATGAGTTATAATTCCTCTTTGTCTTTTAGCCTCACCAGTGAACTTATTTTTCTTTGTTTTGAAAGTATCAAAGATAGCAATGTGAGCTGTTTTCTGCTTCAAAAAGAGCTCTCACCACTTATTATGAGCATATTTTCCAATTATCAATCAAGTCTTTTATATTCTAACTGTATGATTTCTGATTATTATTTTAGTTTATGTCATAAATAACAAAATATTCAAATTGTATGATTTTTCTTTAAAATTATAATTTCGTGTACTTGATCACCACTGCATG
Source organism: Nitrososphaeraceae archaeon (assembly GCA_046261955.1). GTDB lineage: Archaea > Thermoproteota > Nitrososphaeria > Nitrososphaerales > Nitrososphaeraceae > TA-21. The sequence continues at coordinate 6,834 of JBHENS010000023.1, forward strand.
GAATTTCAAACATTGGCAGCACCTTTTTTGAAATTAAATGAAATCAATAATTGTGTGCTGATCCTTTACATCTTGCTTAAATAACAAGTTCAATTCTGCTTGTAATGTGTATATTCTGCTAGTTAGATATTCGTTTATCTTAAATTCTGAACAGATATTCAGTGCAGTCTGTACATATTTCTCTACCGAACCTCGTGTTACAGTTTGTAATAATTCATTATTGCATTCTAGGCATCGACCAATTAGTGGCATTCTTCTGTATTTTTGTCCACATTTAGTACACCTAAATGACTGTGATGAATAGGCCCTCAAATTTCCCATGATATCAGGTAAAATGTGAGTCGTTAAAACCATGGACATTACTTCGTCAGCATCAACAGCATTGATAAGCCTGGCAGTACTTATTTGCATCTTTAGTTTTTCCTCCATTGTGTTCAAAGTTGAATACAAACTTTGTGATTCATCTAGCATAATATTGTCAGTGGTATGAGTGAATTTATAATCAAAGAATTGATTTGCATGTCCTAGTCTATTTTTGATAAGATCGATGTTGTCAATTACATTGGTTTTTTCCATTTTCCAAGAAGATCTATAAAAATCCAATGGATATCTCTCATCAACATCTATGTTGTGAGCTTGCCTTTGAACTTCATGTGGAAATACTAATGGTTGAATAAGTAATGGTGCATCCATTAGTCCACCAATTCTATCAGGCAGATATTCCTTTGAAAAGTTTAGAAAGATATCCATTAGTAACATGATAGAATCTGCGTCACCATCACAATCTCTTCGTTTTGCAGAATGCCAAATGGGTGAACCAAGACATACTTGGGAATTTACAAATCCAATGACCCTACCAATTATTCCTACAGATGTATGGGGTGCTAAGCCAACAATCAAGTGTCCAATCAAATCATCTATTGAATCTATTTTATAAAATGCCTCAAGTCCATAGAATCTTGTCAGTTCTTCATCTACAAACTGAGCAATTTTTACGAGGTGTTCTGCAGCATGAATTGGTATTATTATGTCCTGTATGAATAGTTCTAGTAATTGTTCTGATGATTCCAAGTCATTCCCTACCTGATCTTTCAGATATCCAAGATCTCTTAATTTTGCGATATCTGTTTTGATCCATTTTGGTTTAAAGTGGGTTAAAGGTTCATTTGTTGCGTCAAAACGTATAGTTCCATCCTTAAATGTATACAGGTTATGCTTCTGTCTCAGGATTCCTTTTTCTAAGGGTTCTGCGCATCTATTTTTACCCATTAGGGCTTTAACTCCTTTTAATGGCTCAACCGGTGGTATGTCAAGATGCTTTCTTGCTTTTTCAACTGCAAGTTTGAGAGGATAACTCGTAGGTGAATGTGTTTTTAAACGATTTCCGCAAACAGGACAGACTCCGTTTGGTTCCTCATTGTTAACTTCGTATCTACAGGTAGAGCACATTATTCTAATTGGGGTATTAGAATGACAATCCTGACAGCAAACAGAAATCGATGGTGATTTGCAATTCATACAAAGTCTGTTAGCAATTTCAATATAAAGTGGTTTTTGCATTGCTTTCAGAATATCTCTAGTTGGGCCACCATTCGTTCCTATTGGGAATAAGACGTGTACAGGAGGTTTCATTTTTCTATCGGCTGCCTTTTCTGGACGTCCAACTCGGACAGCAATTGAAGAAGAAAATTTTTCTTTTATACTAACATTTAGTAACTTAGAAATACAATCCAAAATATGTGATTTAACATGATTTGGATCAGAGTTTGAGGGAACTGTTGATTCTAAGAATTTATCGAGATTCGATCCGTAATCGATACATCTGGCCACCAATATTGATAAGATGTATAGTTGATCAGGATCATCAATTCTTATTTTGCTGTCATCAAGGCAAAGCGAATGAAATATGCCAAGTTTTTCAAAAATTTTTTTTACTTCTGAATCAGTAGTAAGAAGCTTTTCTTCATTGGTATCTTTTATTATCTCTTTATTTTCTAGTAATCTGGTGATTAGAATACTAAATTCATCCAGTGTTAAAGCACTCCAATAAAGGACGTATCCAGGATAAAGAGGTATATCAAACTGTTGACTAATTTTAAACGCTTCAGTAATGGATGGTTTTTTTTCCAATGGATATTGTGTTAACTCAAATAATCTTTCACTGTCAAAGCTTTTCAAGTATGAATTAGGGTCCGTGCTACTTAGTTTTCCTTCTAGTTCGAGAGTCCATATTTCTTCAACATATGATGAGGGAAGTAATTGAGTATTATTTTCGAGAAAGTCCCCATAACTTATCAAAATATCTCCCAAATAGAGAATTTTTGTAATTTTATTAGCAACAGATTTTGCTTCATTAATTGTTTTTATTTTCCTGACGCTTCCATCATTCAGTTTTACAATTGGTGGTTCGATACTGTCTACTAGGGCGATGGTAGAAGCCTTACCTGGTGCATCTATTTTTATTTGTGTACCTACAGCAATTGCATAATTTAATAAAATCGGAATGGTTGGATGAATTCCAATTGTAGCAAATCCGGTATTACAGCTTCTTCCATAACGCAATCTAAAACCACCAATTTTTTTCTGCATTGAAAGTACAGGTCTTCCAGTTATGACTTCAGTCATTCTATGGGATACTGTATCATCTTCTGAGGTTTGAATTGCTCCTTCAAGACTTTTTAGCCAATCCCATCCTTCTAATTTTAGAGTTTCAACAATCTTCAATAATTTTCTGCTTCTACCTATCAAACCATCATTCATTACTCTCAATGCACCTCCACGAACTCTATTAGTAGAAACTCTTTGCAGATTTCTATGACCTACTACTTCTACAGGATCCGTGTCAACGCCATCAATTTCTACTGGAAGGGAACCTACACAATGAATAACATCCTTATCAGAAACTTTGAATTGGAAGTTGCCGACCTCCCTTTCATAAATCCTTAATTCTTCAACATATCTACTAATTTCATCATCATATGAATTCGCAATGTACTTGTCTAATCCAATAACTTTCCTGACATGATCGGCGATAAGCATCGTTACAGCAGCTTCGGTTCCTCCTGCAGATCTTATTGGCCCAGCAAAAGAAACCGACAGATACTGTGTCCTGTTGGCATTAGACTTTATTTTGACATCATAAATCCCTTGTAACGGTGCTACCGTGACACCTTCTGTAACAACAGAAAGTCCAACTCTTACTGCATTGTTTAGTTTTTCCTCGATGGTTATTCCTCCAAATTTACCAAGCGCTATTTCTTCGGATATCTTGAATGCTGTTAGCTCTTTTCCTAATTCTGGAAGAAGCGTTCTTAACCTACCTGAAATATCGATTTCATGTATTTTTGCTATCCTGTCCGGTAAGTCATAACCAATCTGTGACTCTACTTTTTTGGATATATCAAGACCAAATCTTTTAGCTTTTTGCGCAACAGATATTGAATCCTTGATGTATTCTGAAATTTTTTGGTGATATTCTATATAAGATGAAGGAATTTGAACATCGTTATTTTCCTTAGTATCAGTACTCAATTTCTTATTGCTTTCATAATATTAACAAATTCTGATTCCCAGTCTTTTTCTCTTTCAATCATGGTTCCAATAACTATGATATCAGCACCCGCTTTAGATATTTTTTTGGCAGTCTCAGCTGAATTGATTCCTCCGCCAACTATTAGAATTCCCTTATAGAATTTTTTTACAGCGCTTACCATCTCCGGTGGGATATTCTGTGATGCACCTGAACCTGCTTCGAGATATAAAAATCGCATACCCATGTAGAGTGCTGCTAGCGCGTACATTACAGCAATATTTGATTTGTTGAAAGGAATAGATTTAGCTTGACCTATGAACCATGCCGTGGACCCACCACCAATGATAAGATAGCCGGTTGGTATTGCTTCTAGATTATACTTGTTGATGACTAATGCTCCTTGTGCCTGTGCGCCTGTAATGTAGTAAGGATTTTCAGAATTAAGTAATGAATTGAACAAAATTGCATCCGCAGTTGGTGATATTCCTGTGATATTTCCTGGAAATAAAATAATTGGGATTTTGACATTATTCTTTAATTCCGTCACAAAATTGGATAATTCAATTTGATCCGATGTGGATGAACCACCGACTAATATTGCTGAAGCTCCGAGCTGCTCTAATTTTTTAGCCAATTCCATGGTCTTGGAGTTGTTTTCAGAGTCTATAAGTGGAAAGCATAAGGTTTTTTGTTTCTTGATTTCATTCAAAATGTATTTCTCGGTGCTTTGTATTTCCATCATTTCTCAAAGTAATTACTTGTATAATAATAATCTCATTACACATTTAGAAAGTATTTGTGGTAATTTGAATACAAAAGTTAATTAGAATACCATACTATACAGGTTTGTATAGTAAATGGAAAAGAGCAATTTGAATTATACGGTGTTTTTGAACCAATTTATTTCAAAATCTATATTCACAGAGAAACAAACATCAATTATTTATAATAAAGTATTGAAGTCGAAACCCAGTAAAAAAATGACTTCCGGTGCGTATTATCGACAATTAGGTCAGTGTAGGACAAAGACAACGAAGGTCGTTTATACATTGTTGTTATTGCGGGTGCTCGGTGTTGTCGATACTAAAACATTTTCTGTGCTTGATCAATTGAATGATCAATTGAATGTGATGTTAAATAGGCCAAGTGATGAAATAGATGCTACCGTATTGGGTAATGTGATTTCTTTGATTAATAATGTGATTAATAAGCTGGTGTTGATATAGAAAATTTTAATAAATATGTCCCGCTAAATCACATGATATCACATGAATTTATTTGATTTTACCTTGCAATATTCAATATCAGACGTGTTGATTTCAATCACCCTTTTCATACTATCCTTTGTGGCCTTTATCTATTTTGGATTTTTCAGGGAAATGAAAGAACAAGAAAAAGAGAATCATAAGTTTAAAGATATGTTGATTGAGGGATATTTTCATAAATTTGATGAATATAATGAGATTATTTCAGATTTACGAAGTAAATTGGATATGATTGAAATGAAAGTAACACCGGTAAACATTAGAAGCAAGCAGGAGGAATTTGTTGCTACAAGTGATATGGGATATGATAGGTCACATAAAGATATGTCACATACTATGACTCCTGTCACGAAGGATGTGATTATCACTGAAAAGAAGAGTGATGTAAATGAGGAGGAAGATTTGCGACTTAATACTGTAGATTCTATCCTTAGGATGCTTGAAGTACCACTAACGTCTAGAGAGATTCAGAGAAAAATTAAGAAGTCACGTGAACATACATCTCGATTATTAAAAAAATTATATTCTGAAAACATAGTGATGAGAGATGGGAGTACCAGACCTTTCAAATACAAGATCACAAATGAAGGTCGTAAACTGTTGGAACGGACAACAAATTTGGGTGATTAGATTTCTCATAAATTTCTTTGTAATGATTTAGGTTCTCTTTAACAAGTGTGTATACCCACTGTTTGCCATTTTTTGATCTGCTTAGTTGTTTCTTTAAATAAAATCTAGACAAATAGATAGAGATGACGCTTAATTGAATGGATTCGTAATAAAGATCCTGATAAATTCTTAGTATATCGGAGGAGGTAAATGTGTGATATTTAAAGTTCTCAATAATCAAATTCCATAATTTGGAACCCAGTTTTGTGTCAGTTTCTCTATGTTTGAAGCTGCTGTCAATAGAGTTCTTATCAAATAATTGTACAAATTCAATAACATTCTTTATTTTTTCTTTTGATAAAGTGCCTTGTAGAGTTAGATTATATTTTTCTCCATTTTCATCTTCTAATTCAATTCTAATTTTCTTTCTCGTAGTTGACAGATCGGGATTTGATATCACATCACACTTAACAATTGAAGTGATTAACAATTTAACCAAGAGCTCAGCTTTTGTTAACTAATTATTCGTGCTTGAATCCGAACCCATTTTTTTATTGTAGTTATCAATTTTGTCCTTTCTTCAACTAAATACTTTCCAGTGGAAATAAAGGGGTTACATCCCATTCTTAACATTGTTGATTTCTGTTAACAAGCCTGCAATGGAAATAAAGGGGTTATTTTAGAGACTTTTCATTTCTTCAAGTTAACAATCCTAAACAATAGTTACTTCCACCCCTACATTTCTCATTGAAGGGTTGGTTCATTCATCATCTATGTATAAAGTACAAGAATTAACAAACAAATAAAAGAAAATTGATTTAGGAGTTTTTATTTTATATACATCCCACTTACTAAATGAGTTTATTATATTGATTTTATTTGAGATACAGGAGAAAGAGAGGGGTGTCAGGGGTGTGTATATTTGGATGATGACATCTTAAACACTATTTTTGATAGTGCGATTAAAAATAAGAATATAATCAAAAATAGGCGGGTCTTAACTATTGACTATGTACCTGATAAGCTATTATTCAGGACTAAGGAAAGCACGGCAATCGCGCAATCATTATCTGTTATATTAAAAAAAGGCCGTCCGTCTAATTTGTTAATTTTTGGAAAACCTGGAACCGGAAAGACAGCAGTCGTAAAAAACGTTATCGAACACCTTTATAAAAAGACCAACGAATTGGACATAAATCTAAGAGTTCCCTTCATTAATGCAAAAAATTCAAACACACCATACAAAATCCTGTATGAAATTGCAGAGTTACTGGGTATCAATAAAGAAGAAAGAAAAATGCAAGTTTACTTTACAGGCCTATCCATGAGTGAAGCTACTGATAGAATTCTTGATTTCATAAGACGAAGATCCATCAAAGTTGTACTTGTCATAGATGAAATAGATTCGCTTGTTAATAGAAAAGGCGACGATATCCTGTATAACTTTACAAGAGCAAATGAAAGGATTTCCTCAGATCAGTTCATTAGTTTGATCGGTATTTCAAATAGCTTAACATTCAAGGATAAATTGGATCCACGAGTTAAGAGCAGTCTAAGTGAAGAGGAATTAGTTTTTAATCCATACACCATTGAACAATTAAAACAAATTCTAATTGACAGATGTAAACTTGCCTTTTATGATAATGTTATTCCTATTGGTGTAATTAATCTATGTGCTGCAATTGCTGGTAGAGAAACAGGTGATGCTCGAAAGGCCATAGATCTTTTGAGGGTCGCTGCAGAAATCGCAGAAAGGTCCCTGACAATAAAGATAAACGAAGATCATATAAGAAGCGCACAACAAAAAATTGACAGCGACACAAACTACGAGATTTTGAGGAATTCAACCCTGCACACCAAATTAGTAATACTTTCAATAATAAAATCTAAGAATGGAAGCACAGGAGAAATCTATACAATCTATCAATATTTTTGCTCAAAAATTCAACAAGAACCCCTAACACAGAGAAGAATGACACAAATTGTAGGAGAACTGGATCAACTAGGATTAATTACAACTAATATAGTCAACCAAGGTCGCTACGGCAGGACTCAAAGAATAAAACTGCATATTCATATCTCATCTGTAAAAGAAGCTATTAAAAACGACCCAGTTTTGTCGCCTTTCATAGACAACATCAATAATTGAAATCTTTCTTAAAAGATTGAAGGCTTCCTAGATTAACCAGTATGCATATTCCAGGAGTTGGATTGATACCCATAGTTTGTTGAAACTTTGTCTGCTTTTGCCATGCACCAGAATTTACTATTAAGGTACCTTTGTATCTACCCACTTCAGTAATATGTACATGCCCGGCGTGAAAAATATCCGGCACATCGTCCATCACCAACATATCTTCTGATTCAGGAGCAATTGGTGTACGGTTACCATAGATTGGTGACATATGTCTAGATTTTAACAAAATTTTCATAGCTTCCACAGGTTTTGAATAGCTCAATCCAGGTACCGTGGCAATTACATCATCCAAACTTTGACCGTGGAACATCAATAATTTGACTTTGTTTAATTCAACAAGTGAAGGATTGCCAATAATACTGAAATTTTCTAAGGGTTGGAAATCACGCAAGCTTGTTAAAGCAGTTTGTGGCAAAGCTCTCCTACCAGGATCGTGATTTCCGGGAATAAGAAAAACATGCATCCGTTTTGGGATTTTTTGTAATAAAGCTGCTGCATACGACATTTGTTTATTTATATTAATATCGATCAATTCTTTATCCTGATTGGGATAAATTCCTATTCCGTCAACTATATCTCCTGCTATACAAACAAACTTGATTTTGCTTACAATCTCATCATCTGATGATAGCCAACTTATAAAATCATTGAACTCCTTATCCATGAAATATTTGCTGCCTACATGCAAATCTGAAATGAGAGCTACATAAGACTCTGTACCTGATTTGGATGCAACATGCTCTGGAATATCAGGGAAAATGACATCCTTTATTACAAAATCGTTTGAATTTCTTTTACTGAGTGAAATTTCTAGCATTAACATTTGATCCAAAACAAGAGATGAAGCTTCGTTAATCAAATCCCGTGTTTTACAAACTACGGGAATACTGCCAGTTGTATCATCAATCACCAACTCTACATCATTTTTTCTATTTCGCTTAGACATTATCAAACCTGCGACAAAAACAGAATCAATAAATTTTCCACGTTCATTCTGGTTATCTAGAGAACTAACTCTGGATTTATTTCGAAGATCTTTAATATGTTTTATTTTTCTTATCTGTCTGCTTTCTGAACGGGTCGACAATATTTTCAAAGTTTTTCTATAACGGCTGTCAAATAGTTTAAAAAAATCCCTATCATTTTCGGAGTTTATTTTGTATGTAGGATCAAAGATAATTTTGTAACTCTCATCATTGCTATCTGTTTTAGAGTTAGTCATGACAGGTTCATCAATGTGGCCATTTACGTCACTAGAAATCACTTTTTTTATATCATCGATTAAAATTGGAGACTTTTTCTTGAACTTATTTTTAGCATCAACTATTGTCCTGATTATTTTTTCAACATCACAATCGAGTGATTTGAGAAAGGCAAAAGCATCAGGATGAACTTGATATCCCTTATTTATCGCATAAATCAATGCAATAGACACTATATCCAAATTTAATTATTGAACAGAACAATCATAAATGCTAAAAATGTTTTGTTTTATCCATAGATTATTAAAAAGCAGGCGATGTGGTTGGAATATATGTACAAATACAACTTCAAAAAACGAATTCTCTACCTTATAGTTGGTATTTTAATATTTTTAATTTTCTTTACTATTGGCACATCAGTTAGTTTTGATGCATCTACATCAGAGCTCTTAAAAGAACAATTTCAAAACAAAATCAAAAATATTGATAATATAGGTATATTCGCCAATAACTTTCTGATCTCCATCTTAATGTTTATTCCAGGCATCGGAATTGCGTTTGGTCTCTTTTCAGGATTTAGCACCGGTAACATTTTCATGATAATAACACAAGATTTACCAATCCAGATACCACCATTACTTGTTTTTTTGACAATATTTGGAATGATGGAGCTCGTTTCATATGGGATAGCTATCTCCAGAAGTTACTTATTGTTAATTCACATTTTGAAAAGAACAAACATTAAAGAAAATCTCATTCATACGAGCCTTGAAATTGGCATCGTTGCAATAATTTTATTTTTTAGTGCCATTATTGAATGGGATTTAATAAAACAATCTGGCGGTGTGAATTTTGTAGAATAGTGCATGAGAGCAAAAACAAAAATAATCTCACACAAATTCCAAGTATGTCTTACGTCTAACCTGATCAACCACCATTACAGACATTGGACTAAAATCCATTTTTTCTAGTTCATTCAACCTACCCTTAAACACTCTCTCATCTGCGGTGGTCAAAAACTCAAATACCCAAACCATTAAGTTTGAAGTATCTACTCCCTCTTTTTTAAGATACAATGCTATTTCTGATTGCATAAAATTTTTTTCTGCATTATTCCATGGCCTTGGTACTAAAATCACACTCTTCTTCTCTTGAATTGCTTTAACTAATTCCCTCTTCTTATCTTCAATATTCTCAGTAACATGAAAACTCAATATTATCGCCTTGTCCAATGGAATTTTTGCCTTTGCAGCTGCAACTTGAATAGAACTAATCCCGGGCATTAATTCTACATTATCGTTACCAAAGATTTCTAATAATCTGTCAACAACTTCAGACTCTGAAAAGTTTACATCACCAGTGAAAGGAATTGTACAGAACTCATTTTCTCCCATTTTCTTGCGCACCTCATTATAGGTTTCATCTTGATCCTTCATAGTTACTTCATACACTTGATGAAAATGAGGAATAATCAAATCTCGAACTATTGATAATGTATATTTATAACCTATCAAATATTTGGATTTTCTTATCACATCTCTTGCTAGGTCTGTTAAATACGCTGACGAACCTGGACCCACACCAACAAGAAATAACCTCTTGCTCTTGCTCTTGACTCTATTTTCCATCACAGCTTTAGTTATGATACTGCATATTTTATTTGCTTTCTTTGCATTCTCTGCATACTACATTCATTTTGAGTTGAGAACTCAAACATAGGATCACTTATGACATTTTGTATAACGTTATTACTGGATTCCAATCCACATGATGGAACTGTAAAGGATCCTTTGCAGGATATTTCACCCATCCCCTTACGATTGCAAAGTTGTAATTTTTCTGCTTATTTTCAATATTCGTTTTGACTTTAAGTTCTGTACCCCATCTTTTTTCAAGATAATACATATCCAAAATTTGAGAAAATGGAAATACGATATTTTGATTGCTTTTTTCAACATCATTCCTTAATTCAGTAATGCCATAACCTTCTATGGGCAAAAAAACATTTTTGTTTTCCTTAAATCGCAAAAGCTGTCGCTGTGAATGTACTGCATGAATTCTGTAAGACATGTTAGTCTTTGTTATAAATATTAGATTTTTTTCCGTTACAACAAGCATTCCTTCTCTTTTCCTTTTCATGAAACCATCCTCTCCACCCCAAATCCACATTAGATGTGCCTTAATCTGCTCATTCCATTCCAACAACATTTACAATTCGTCATTATCATGGATTTATTTTTTTCATCAACCAATGCAAGTTATCAAAATTCGTCCTCTAATCACGCAAGCCTTTTAATACAAATAATGTCAAAATTACACATTTAAATGATAGAGCAAAAAAGCTCAACAAAATTGGATGATGAGCAGGACAGGACACTGGAAATAAATCTCCAAGGAAAAACTCTACAGGAAACAAGGTATAATGCATTAGAAAATGTAGAGGAATTTTGGGCTCAGCAAGCAAATAACTTGATATGGAATAAGAAATGGGAGAAAATTCTAGATTGGAATCCGCCGTTTGCAAAATGGTTTACAGGCGGTTTGCTAAACGCGTCGGTAAATTGTCTTGATAAGCACATTAACACTATTACAAAAAATAAAGCAGCTATAATATGGGAAAGCGAGACTGGTGATGTTCGTACCCTTACATATAACCAATTGTATGTAGAAGTAAATAAATTCGCAAACGCTCTGCGCAATTTGGGAATAAGAAAAGGTGATAGGATCACTATTTATCTCCCAATGGTTCCCGAATTGCCTATTGCAATGTTGGCATGTAGCAGAATAGGAGCTACACACATTGTTGTTTTTTCCGGATTTAGTTCGCAGGCACTAACTGATCGCATAAATGATTCAAAATCTAAATTAATCATAACAGCTGATCAAGGAATAAGGCGGGGGAAAATACTTAAACTGAAAAAAATTGTCGATAATGCGATTGCTTCAACTCCATCTATAGAAAATGTAATTGTCGTTAAAAGAGGAATTGCTGAAATCGAGATGAATGAAAAAGACCATCTTTGGCATGAATTAGTAAAGAAAGAAAAATATTACTGCAAACCTGAAATTGTAGAAAGTACTCATCCACTTTACATCCTTTACACTTCTGGCACTACTGGAAAACCAAAAGGCGTGCTGCATAGCACCGGAGGATATCTTACTCATATCCATGCAACAGCCAAATGGGTCTTTGATTATAAAAACGAGGACATTTTTTTCTGCACTGCAGACATAGGATGGGTTACAGGACATAGTTACATGGTGTACGCTCCTCTATTACATGGAGTGACAAGTGTTATCTATGAGGGTACTCCTGATTTTCCGACACCTGACAGATACTGGGCACTGATTGAAAAACATAGAGCCACAATTCTTTACACCACTCCAACCGCACTGCGTATATACATGAAATACGACTTGTCGATACCTAATAGTTTTGATTTGTCATCATTGCGTCTTTTAGGGACTGTTGGTGAAGCAATTAACCCTAAAGTATGGTTATGGTATTTTAAGGTGATTGGAAAAGAAAAATGTCCCATCGTTGACACTTGGTGGCAGACCGAAACAGGTGGAATCATGATAAGTCAATGTTTAGGTATTGATACAATACCCATGAAACCTGGGTCCGGAACTTTCCCAGTGCCAGGAGTTGATATTGGCATAGTGGATGAAAATGGGATGGATGTTAATCCCAAAAACAAAGGATACCTGGTTATTAAGAGACCATGGCCAGGCATGTTAATGACGTTGTGGAACAATGATGATAAATATATTAATACATACTGGAACAAGTTTCAAGGATTTTATTATTCTGGTGATTTTGCCCTCTTAGATCAGGATAATTATATTTGGTTACTAGGCAGATCGGACGATGTACTAAAAATTGCTGGTCATCGACTGGGTACGATGGAATTAGAGAGCGCATTTGTATCATTCGATGCAATAGCCGAGGCAGCTGTAATCAGTAAACCCGATGAGGAAAAAGGAGAAGCGATAGTCGCATTTCTAGTCCTTAAAGCTGGTTACAAAGAGTCTCCAGAAATGAGAACAAATCTTGTCAATCACATTCGAAAGACAGTTGGCCCAATTGCTACTCCAAATGAAATTTACTTCACCAATAAATTGCCAAAGACTAGAAGTGGGAAAATAATGAGAAGACTACTAAAATCAATAAGTACAAACTCTGAGATAATTGGTGACACAAGCACACTTGAGGATGAAGCTTCAATTGAAGAAATAAAACAAGTATATAGAGATTTTCAAGATATCACTAAACGATAATCATATCCGACCAGAATTAAATATATAGGATTTTTATATTGAAACTAATTTTATTTTCGAATCTATTGTGATATTATGATAATTGATAAATCCCGTTGTTGCTGCCAAAACATATCTTGCTGGTTTTGTATTCTTATAGGTACATTGTGCAGCATCCAAAGTATTCTTACAGGGTAGTGTGTCCTGTTTCATATACACAATATTTCCTGCATCATCTAACCAAATTAGATCCAAATTGAATTGTATATTTAACAGCCATAGGGAATACAGATCAGATTTGTCATACACAAGAAGAAGTGCGGAGTTGAGTGGTAGTTCCTCACTTCTAAAAGTCAACCACCTCTGTCGTTCAGCTGGAGTTTCAGCAATTTCGGTGCTTATTGAGTGATTGTTTATAACTATCGTTCCTTTTGAAAAATCTATATTCCTATTTTTAATACCCTCTGGAACGAAGGTTAGACCCAAAATACCCAATATTACACATCCAACAATAACCGGTACCAATACTGTGATTTTACGAACCACATGTAAAACTCTTCAAAAATATAATTTCTACCTTTGGGTTTATATTTACCACGCACAACTCGACTCAAAATTTAAAATTTTATATCGGTGTTATAAAATAGCACAGTGTTTAAATAGTTTCGACTTTACTTTTGTTTAAGTGAATTAAATGCCAGTAGCAATACTTCCAGATATTAGCGAACAACATTGTATCGGCTGTGCTCTATGTGTTGAAATCTGTACTTCTCTTGGTCCAGACGTATTGAGGGTAAAACCAGTTGAGGGATGGAAGAGAGGTAAAGCTTTTGTATTCTATCCTGAAAGATGCATTTCAGA
>JBHENS010000024.1:0-20165 GCA_046261955.1 Nitrososphaeraceae archaeon
GCACGGTACTTCTGCGGGTTCAAAGAAAGGTACGAAAACTGCCAGGGCCGGCAAGAAGGAAGTTTATGTTAAAAAAACCAAAGCCATGAGACGTCATATAAAAATACTAAAAGCCAGAAATGAAATTAATAGAGAAACCTTTTGGGCATTGTATAAAAAAATTAGAGGTGGGAATGTCCGATCTCTTTCACACTTGAGAGATTTAGCCAAGCAAGCAAAAATGCATAAGTGATAATCCTAACTTGAAATCCTATATTTTTCAAAATCTTTTATTATATCGTTATCAATAGGTATTCCTTCCTTAATTAACAGCGATATTTTTCGTTTCTTCCCATACATATAACCTCCAACATGTCCGTCTGAACAAACAACTCTGTGGCAAGGCACTATGACTGGTCGCGGATTCTTATTTAGAACTTTTCCTATCCCCCGAGCGGCACTAGAATTACCAAGTGACGTTGCCAATTGACCGTATGTTACAACTTTCCCTGTAGGAATATTAGAAACAAGAGAATAGACCGCATGGCTGTCAATGTGATTGGTGTGACCTGTACTTGTTTTTTTATGACTATTTCTTTTATTGAAAGACATAGACGTAGTACTTATGTTGCACAATCATAAATAATTATTGTATGCTTATTAATCCTAAATTTTTATTACTTCAATTCCAATTTCGTCTAGTGCAGTTAATATTCTAGATTTCTCTTTCCCTAGTCCCTTTGCATCCACAATAGCACAAGTTACTTTTTCAATATTCCTTCGTATCATTTGACGGATCAAGGAATCGTCCAAATATGGTAAATCGTGTTTCGAGGCTATCGAACCCAAACCATATTGTGAATCCATCAATATCTTATTGAATTTTGTTGGATAATGGTTACCCCCAAGTCCTATGGCAACCTTTTCACAAAATTCATGCTTTCTTGTGATTACTTTAAACAAAGAACTGCATACTGTATTTGCTGCATTTTTATCCATCCAGTGTTCCTCTGCTGATCCTATTTCAATAAACAGTATTGGTTTTTTTAGCGATGTGGGCCCATGATGTGTAGACTCTATAATAATATCATACGTAGGGACAGTATCCTTATTATTATTCAATTCAATTAGGTATTGTTTTTGAATCCACGGATAACATATTCCTAATTCCCTTTCTTTGCCACCAAAATTATTCTTGTCAAAATTTCCTGTCGAATGGCATGTTAATGCAGGAATGTTAGCCTGAGATCTATGTTGAGACAGAAAAATGTAACATAATGTATTCGGATATTTTTCATCGAGATTATCAAGATAGAGCAAATTATTTTCAGAAATGTGCAAGACAACACCTGGATATTTATCTGAGGAAAATGTAATATCTGCATCCTTTAAGAATCCATATTCCTCAATTAAACAGCTTGAAATTGTACTGCTCGCAAGATCTTGGTTTGAACATACTAGTGTGTAAATATATGACAACTTTGAATATCTGGAATAATTCTAAATTTAATGTTATATGTAACTAAAAAATGCTCTAATTCACAAAGAATTTTTAAAGAAGTAGTGAAAAATCTTGGCTCTAGATGCTGTTACAGTTAAATAGATTCTGTATCATAATGATGACTTGATTATTCAATGTATATTGCTGGCTTATACGGTCTTGCAAATTTTGACTTTTGCTTTGGATCATATTTGTCATTATTATCCTCAGAATAGATATTTACTTCAAGATGATCATTTCCAATTTCGTTAACTAGTAAAGATATTCCATCTTGTAGCGGGATCACTTCATCAAAGGAATCTATTTTCATTCTTCTTTCTCTAACTTCAACTGATTCGGACAATATGTCAGCTATCATTTTCTTTACCAAGTCAGGATTACGTTTTACAAGATCCTTGACTTCGTTATCGTTCACAAATTCCTTCATGATTTCTCCAAAATTGGAAGTTGCTTGTCTTTGTATTCTGTCTAATAATTTTCTATATAATTTACTCTTGATAGTTGAAGCTGTGTATATCAAAATCCTTTTTGGAACGATCTTCGTAACCTTTGTTATTTTCTGTATATCAAAAATCATCCGCTGGATGAGTCTTTCATTGTCTTCAGATATCAGGGAGATTCTCGGTTGATTAATCTCTGGCCATTGGGCCAAACTGATATAAGAATGATTTCCCATCATTTCCCAAATTTCTTCACAGAAATAGGGCGCAAATGGTGACAATAATTTTATCCTTGTCTCAAAGAATTCTCTCAAGTACTTATTGGATATTGATTTATTTTTTGCGATCTTTCTTTTTTCATACCATTGTAAATCATTGTCCATCAAGTATAAGATATTGTGCAAAGCTTCTCTGATTCTAAATTTATCAATAGCAGAAGTAGTTTCCAAAATAACATGTTGCAATCTGCTAGATATCCAATCATCTTCTAGATCATCATCATCATAATCCAAACTATTTGTAGATGTAGAAAAAATGTTCACATTAGTACTTATAGTTCTATAGATTTCAAACAATTTTGATCTAATTCCTTTTACTAAATCAATAGAAAAATCAGAGTCCTGTAATATTTCTGAGGACGCCAACATTGTAAGACGGATTGGATCTGCGCCATATTCCTCTATTGCTTTACGTAAGGGAATAATATTTCCGAGTGATTTAGACATCTTTTTACCTTCCATTAGTACCGATCCATTTACAACAATCTGTTTGGGCCACTTGTCCCTGGGAAATATTGCAGCATGATTAAATATGAAGAACGCGAGGTGATTAGGTACCAAATCTCTACCGGAATGCCTAGAATCTACAGGATAAAAGTACAGAAACTCATTTCTAATATTTTCTAGTAATTGAATCGAAATTTTTGAATCTTTAGCAATAAGATCACGATCGTTCTTTCCTAAAAGAACATAATCAAAGAAACTATCATTCAAATTTTCTGCCAATACCTTATCCTCATTCTTTTTCAAGTCTAGATTATTGGTAATATGTCTTGATAATAGGTAATAGGCCATATAGATAACCGAATCTGCCAAACTCTCTATAATCCACTCATTGTCCCATGGAAGTTTTGTTCCAAGACCGCTTTTTCTTGCACATGCTCTTTCTTTAAGCCAATCTATAACATTCGTAAACTCTTGTCTTATTTCTTCAGGTAGAATCTCCATATTTTCAATTAATTCGTATGCCAATTTTTTCCAATTGTCATCTCCATAATTTATAAACCATTGATTTGTCAGTAACTTAACAACGCAGGGAGTACCGCATCTACATTTTACTACATTTTTCAATTCATACATGGTCGTTCCAATTTCTTCATCGATGATTTTTTCCCTTATTGTTTCTCGAGCTTTTATGACACTTAAGTTTCCTATTTGGTCTATGTTTGGCAAAAGAACACCATTGTGAAATTCTTCCGAATAAAGCTTGTTCGTTGCCTCTTCTAGTTTAGGGTCATTCTGATCCCTTATTGAATAGCGAGTAACCATAGATTCTGCAGGGGAGGAGTCATTTGAAGGAAACGCATCAGTTTGTATTATTTTTATCGGAACAACATCTACAGTGATGGCGAATTTTCTCAAGGTATTGTCATCTTTCTTTAAATCAACCAGAGCTTGATAATCGTAAGGTGAATGTGCTGGAACGGACATGACAATTCCAGTTCCGTTATTAGGATCAACAAATGATGCGGGGAACATAGGAACAAGTTGTCTTCTTGTTTCATCAAACACTGATTTTCCTATTAAAGCAGAGCCATCTATCTCTGAAATTATAGAGACACTAGCGTTTAAAAATTCCAACTTTCTTGCAGCTTCTTTAGTAATTATCCATTTCTCGTTATTTACCTGTGCAATTACATATTTAATATCAGGATTTATCCATAAATTTGTTACACCAAAAATAGTTTCTGGTCTTAATGTGGCAGTTGGAATAACATACTGTTCCTCAAATTTAAACTTCACAAGCACATATTCAATAAGCTCTGGTTCGATATCACCCACGGTATCATGTTGACTTACTGGATTTTGATCTTGAGGACACCAACCGACCGGATGCGATCCTTGCACTATTAGACCATTCTTCTTGAGATTTCTAAATTGCCAGGATATGAATTTTGAATAACCGTTATCTATAGTAGTAAATTCTCGCCTCCAATCAATAGAATAGCCCATTTCACTCATTCCTTGCCTGATTTCTTCATGAAAATAGCTGGCTATTCTTTTAGGTTCTTTGAAACTCGATATTATTTCACTAGGAATCTTGTATATTTGTAGGAAAGTTTCTATTAATTCTAAATCATTGGATTTGATTCTTTGTGACATTGACACAATCGGTGTTCCAGTATAGTGGAAACCCATTGGAAATAATACGTTAAAATTGTTCATGCGTTTATATCTCGCATGGACATCAGCCAAAGTATATGTTCGTCCATGTCCAACATGCTGTGGAGAATTTGGGTAAGGATACGCCACAGTTAGAAAATACTTTTTTTTATGCGATTCTGGTTCAGTCTCAAATATTTTATCCTCGGTCCATCTCTTTCTCCATTTTTCTCCAATTGTAGCCCAATTGAGTTCAACATTGGGCGTTTTTTCAACTGAATTTTCAACCATTTTTTTCACTAGAGTCTAAAATATCTGTTAACTGATTGTCAAGATTCTTCAAGCAATCTTGAATCTTGCTTTTATCTCTACCTCCACCTTGAGCAAATTTATCTGTACCTCCTCCTCCAGCACCACCGAGTTTCAATGAAATTACCTTCGCAATTTTTGATGCTTTGATGATTTTTCTTGATTCCTCTCCAACGAAAACTATGACTTTTATTTTTTCTTCATTCTGAACGAGTGCGACATATACCAAAAAAGGATCAATATCAATACTTTTTTCTCCCAATGCGATATAGTAATCATCTCCTATTTCATCATCGTAAATACCATATATCTTTAATCCTGATTTGGATCTAGTCGCTTTCTGAGAAACAATTGCAGCCATATTGTCTGAAAATCTATTAACAAGCATTCTAAATTTTCTTTTGATTAGATCATTTTCTATCGTTACCTTATCAAAAGATTCAATTACCTTCTCTTTACTAGATCCCAAAGATTGGGCTATGTGAAGCAATTGAGATTCTTGTGATTGCACGTACTGAAATGCATTGTTCCCAGAAACATATTCAAGTCTTACTACACCATCTTGAATTCTCTCAGTTTTTAGAATTTTTATTAAACCTATTTCACCCGTCTTATTTACATGAGTTCCACCACATGCCTCTACATCCCACCCTTCTATGTTCACAATCCTTACATTGTTTGACGGAACTGCGCCGCCTTGATAAATCCTAAATGTGTATTTCTCCTCAGCATTAGACCTTTCGAATACATTGACGATAATTGGTGAATTTCTTTGAACCACTTCATTGGCGGTTCTTTCTATTTGATTGATTTCTTGTTTTGTAAGAGCAGAATGATGAGTAATATCCAATCTTGCAGAATGTTCGTCCTTAAATGCAGAATTCTGCCATACCCATGAACCAAGACTGTTTCTTGCAGCAGAATTCAATATGTGTGTGGCACTATGATTTTTGGTTATAGATTGTCTCCTTACGTTATCAACAATTCCATGGACTATTTTATTCTCTAGAAAATGATCCTTGGATGGGACTTGTACTTTGTGAAGAACTATCTCATTTTGTTTTATTACATCTGTTACTTTAATCCCTTCTATAGATCCAAAATCTGGCTCCTGTCCTCCTCCTCGAGGGTAAAATGCAGTTTTATCTAAAATCAAGTATTTGCCTTCAAGTATTTTGAGTGTTTTAGCATCAAATTCTCTAATAGACCCGTCTTCATAATACAATAATCTTGTAGGGTTGAGCCCACTAACAGTTTCGATGAGGGGTATCTGTTTTGATTCATGTGAAGTATGCAGCTCTGCTAACTTTAAATAAAAATCTGGCGGTATTTTTTCTATAACTCCAGTTTCAAGTAGTAGATCAGGTGTGATACCATCCGATTCATACATTCTTATCAGATCTTCAACACTTAGTCTTTTCTTGGACTCTAGCATAGAATTGGCAATAGAATACATCCTTTCCTTCGATGAAGAATATCTATCTGATTCAATCTGTATAATCGTCCTAACATCATTTTTGTGCTCTTTTAATTCGGGATACATTGATTTTAGTTGTTCAATATGTAAATCCATAATATCTTCTAATTTGAGATTCCAACTAAAACGGGCCAAAAGTGCAAGAGTTCTTCTTAATATTATTCTTAGATTGTAACCACCTCCTACATTCGAAGGCAAGGAACCATCCGAAATAGCAAACAATAGTGTCCTTGTATGATCGGCGATAATAGATAGTGTTTCAAACGGCAGGACAATTTTTTCCAAAGCTTCATACGATAAGCCTAGTTCTTTAGCAATACTTGTTTTTAAGAGTCTCGGATCATTTTGATAGTTTGAATATTTCTCGGAAAATATCCTAAAGTATCGAGATAGAAATTCTGCATTCGAGTCAATATCGATACCAATTATATCTACAAGTTTCTTGAATACCGGTCCGAAAGTAGCATCGTAGCTTGTAGGACTTCCCATGGTTATCCATGACAGGCGCTCAAGTCCCGCTCCCATATCTATTATTTTGTTATCAAGAGTGCGATAATTATGCTCGTCACCCTCAAATTCAGTGAAGACTGCATTTCCCAGCTCTAATCCTCGAACATAATATTCTAATGAATATCCAAAAGCTCCGGCACCCATCCAAACATCTTCAACAAATGTAATTTCTTCTGATTTAATTCCGAGGACATCCTTGAGGAGAGAATGATCCAGCTCGATGCATTTATCCTTCCAATAACCGCCCGGAGCATCTGCGTTGCATGTTTGACCTACCATGCAGAAGCTAGTATAATGTCTGCCAGTGAGCCCAACATTTTCAATATCATTAAACCGAAGACACATTTGTGGAACGACAAGCGGATTTTTTGGTATTTCAAACACGATTTTTCCATTCATTACTCTCTGAAAGTCCACAATTGAGGCAATTGTAAAATACAGATCCTCCCTCCAGCGACATACCACTGGATACCTTTGAATTACTTCGTGATCATTTTTTCGAAAGAAACTACTCAATTCTTTCCAAGTATTTACAAAATCTAGTCTTTTTGAAGTCGGAGGATCTCCAATAAAGCTATAGTTATCATGTTCAGGACACGATTCTTTATCAATGATAGACCAGAAGAATTTTCCACACAACTTACAATTTTGTCTTTTGAATCCTTTATCATCAAATAATGGCACTTTGTAATATTTATCCGGATTTGAAGAAAAAAGCGATAATAGTGACTGTTTTTCCATTTCACACAAATTATTTGACAATGTTATTAATGCTTTTGTAAGTTTCGATTAGGATCAAGACCAAGAAGCAATCAACCCAATTTTGGTGTGTTCCAGCGTTATCTATTTTCTCATTTAAGACGAAAATCAATATGCTTTCCCCATATATCTCTATGAGCATGCTGTATCCATGAGATATGTAATTGTTCATTGGAGTGATGCACTCCATTAACATATTATGAAGTTGCTACCGCAGTTCCCTTTCAATTAAGTTCTGCCTGGAGTATGGTTTGTTATAACCTTTGATATATCCACGTTAAAAGGTTAAATTAACCTGTCATTAAAGTTCAGATTGTCAAGGTTCGTCAATTTGAATAGCTCAGACCTTCAAACTTGGAAAAGGACTCATTATTCCAAAAATATTGATATTTCAATGAATGGCAACGAAGTAATAATTATTGGATGGATCTCTTCGATACGTGAGCATAGTAACATAAAGTTTCTCACGATAAACGACAGGTTTGGAAATATTCAGGTTATTTTAAGGAAAAATGAATTTCCCGATTTACTCTCATCTGAAATACCACAGATTAGAGAACATGCTTCGATTGCGATAAAGGGCAAAGTTAGAAGTGAACCGAAAGCTCCAAACGGAATCGAAATAATCCCAATTGATTTCAAAATTCTATCTTTCGCCAACAAAAATTCTCCTATCGTTATTCAAAGTAGAAAAGGAGTTGGAATTGATACTAGATTGGATCTAAGAGCAATTGATCTTCGTAGGCCTTATCTTCAATCAATTTTTAGTATCAGGTACACCGTATTAAATTCATGCAGGAAATTTCTTGGAGAAGAAGGCTTTATTGAAGTTAATACACCTAAAATAATTGCCACAGCGACAGAAGGTGGTGCTACGCTCTTTCCTATTTTTTATTACGACAGAGAAGCATTTCTGACTCAAAGCCCTCAGCTTTATAAGGAGCAGCTGACGATGGCATTTGAAAATGTATTTGAAATAGGTCCCATTTTTAGAGCAGAACCTTCACGAACAAACAGACATTTATCAGAAGCTACGTCAATAGATATAGAAAAAGCATATGCTGATTATAATGATATAATGGAAATATTAGAAAGGATGATACATTTTTTGTGGGATGAAGTGAAGAACAAAAACAAATCACAACTAGAGTATCTTAAAATAGAAATTCCAGATATATCATTTCCATTTCGAAGATATAGATATTCGGATCTGATAGAAAAGTTGCAGGCTGCCGGAGAATCTATTGAATGGGGCGATGACATTTCACAACAAAAGTTGCGAAACCTCAATGATGATGATATGAAAAATTTTTACTTTATTGTTGATTGGCCCACTTCAATAAAGCCATTCTATGTTAAACCAAAATCTACGGGAACAGAGTGCGAATCATTTGATTTGATGTATGATACGCTAGAATTATCTTCTGGAAGTACAAGAATCCACGATAAGAATGAGTTGACTGAAAGAATGAAAAAACAAGGTCTCAGCACTGATGCATTTGATTTTCATTTAAAAGTTTTTGACTATGGTATGCCACCTCATGCAGGGTTCGGTCTGGGGCTAGAACGGTTAATGATGACCATGTGTGGTGTTGACAATATTAGAGATGTTGTATTGTTTCCTAGGGACATAGATAGATTATCGCCTTAACAAATAATAAATCTATGAAAAGATGACAATATTATGATTTCAAAAGAAGAACTAGAGTATCTCGCTCAAATATCTAAAATTAATCTTAATGAAAATGAATCTAGAAAATTTCCTGAACAATTAGACAAGACAATTGAATACATTGATATTCTTGAAGAACTTGCATCTGATGATTCGGTTATTCTAGACTTACAGGAAATGAAAATTGAAGAGCTTAGAGATGATGTGGTCAGAATGTCTGACGGAAAACAAATGAGAAAGTACCTTACAGAAGACGGTTTCTTAAGGGGCCCAAAGATGAAATAGCATGTCAAATCTACATGACCTACTCGCATATGAAGTTGTTGAAGGCATAAATGGAGGATTATTTACTACAGAAGCGTACGTTAGCTCTATCCTTAAAAGAATAGAAGATGTGGAATCAAAATTACATTCATTCATCACATTGGATTCTGAGGGAGCTTTATCTGCTGCGAAGACAATAGACAGGAAAATTAGAGAAAAAGAAAATACAGGTGAATTAGCGGGAGTAACAGTTGGAATAAAGGATAACATTTCTACAAAAGATATCAGAACTACATGCGCCTCAAAAATACTGGAAGACTATGTTCCATCATATGACGCCACTGTAATAAGGCGCCTAAAGGAAAATGGCGCAATAATATTGGGAAAATTGAACTTGGATGAATTTGGGATGGGTTCAACAACTGAATATAGTAGATTTCAACCAACTCGTAATCCATGGAATCTGGATTATGTTCCCGGAGGCTCATCAGGTGGAAGTGGAGCCGCCGTTGCTGCTAGAGAGTGTACTGTTTCTCTTGGATCAGATACTGGAGGTTCGATAAGATGTCCTGCTAGCTTCTGTTCCGTGGTTGGACTCAAGCCTACTTATGGAAGAGTAAGCAGATACGGTTTGATTTCCTATGCAAATAGCTTAGAACAAATTGGTCCTATATGCAGATCGGTTAGGGACTTGGTAATGATGGTAAACATTATTTCGGGAAAAGATGCAATGGATAATACAAGTATGTCGTCCTCCCCCATAATTCTTAATAATAAATTAGGTAAATTGAATGTCGCAATAATAAAGGAGTTAATTACCGGCAGTGATCATGAAGTTACGAGATCAATTTATTCTGCATCAGAAAGATTCAAAGAGATCGGATGCACATGTGATGAAATTTCGATAAAAAACCTACATTATGCATTACCCTCTTACTATACTCTTGCGAGTGCTGAAGCAAGTAGTAATCTTGCAAGATATGATAATATTCGATATGGATTTGATTTTCCAGTAGAGGAGTATAAATGGGATACTTATTTCAGTAAGGTTAGAGAAAACTTTGGAGAAGAGGTAAAAAGGAGAATATTAATTGGATCGTACGTTCTTTCTTCAGGATACTATAGTAAATATTATCTCAAGGCTAGGAGACTGCGCTCGCTATTAAGATCAGAATTGCTTACTTTATTCAAAAAATATGATCTTCTAATCGGACCAACGATGCCGATACTTCCATTTAAGTTTGGTGAAAAGATAGATGATCCAATCAAGATGTACTTGGTTGACATAAACACTGTCATAGCAAATCTTGCTGGCATTCCTGCAATATCACTACCTGTTGGATTTAGTAACGGTCTTCCCATCGGACTGCAAATTATGGCGGCGCCATTTGAAGAACAAAAGCTAATCGATGCATCATATCATCTAGAGAGTGCTATCAATATCCAAAGGGAGACAAATGCGATATGATCTTGGTAATGATTGGATTAGAGATTCATGCTCAAATAACTGTTCTCAATAGTAAATTATTTTGTTCGTGTCGTGGAAACTATCGAGATCTTAGACCCAATACTAACATTTGTGAAATATGCTGCGGACTTCCGGGTTCATTACCAGTTATCAATCAAAAAGCGATAGAATATTCAACAATGACGTCACTTGCTTTAGGGTGTAAAATTCCAGACAAAATTATGTTTTACCGCAAGAATTATTTTTATCCTGATTTGCCAAAAAACTTTCAGATAACCCAGTACAATGTCTATGGCTTTTCAAGCATAGGAGTAGACGGTATATACGAATTGGATGATGCAAAACAGATTAGAATTAGCAGAATTCAATTGGAGGAAGACCCCGGTAGAATAGTATATTCTGAAGGTGGCATGAATGTCAGGAATTCTGCTTTGATAGATTACAACAGGGCTGGTGTTGCTTTAATTGAAATAGTTACAGAACCAGATTTCACAGGTCCAAAGGAGGTCAGACAATTTCTAAATAAACTATCACTAACTCTTGAACATATCGACGTGTGCGATACTTTACTGGAAGGATCAGTAAGGTGTGATGTAAATGTGTCCATAGAAGGTGGTAACAAGGTTGAAATCAAGAATATTAACTCCTTCAGGGAAGTTGAAAAAGCCATCAACTATGAAATTACCAGACAATCCAGCCTGTATAGTCGGAATCTCAAAATAGAACATGAAACGCGACATTGGGATGATCGGAAAAAAATCACGTTCAAGTCAAGAAGTAAGGAAGAAGAACACGATTATCGATATTTTCCAGAACCTGATATTCCAATAATCGTACTAGGAAATAATTTTGTTTCTAATCTAAAAAAACGAATGCCAGAACTACCAAATCAAAGATTTGAACGCTTTGTTTCAAAATATAAGCTCTCAGAACATACATCTAATATTCTCATAAATGATAAGAAATTGGCAGATTTCTTTGAGTCCACTTTGAAGGTACACTATTCGCCAACAGAAATAGCCAACTTTCTAATTACTGACTTTAAAAGTTTGATTGAAGATGATAGTGAGAGCACCAACTACTTGAAAAACATGAAAGTGAAACCAGAACATATCGCAGAATTGGTGAAACTGATTGAAGCTAATAAAATAAATAGAATTACGGCAAAGGACATTTTAGTCAAAATATTTGAGAGTGGAATGTTACCATCGGAAGTTATGAATAATACAAATTCTTACAAGATAGCTGATGAAAAAACTCTCATGGATGCTGTTCAGTCCGTATTTGATAATGAAAAATCTGCTGTTGAAGATGCAAAAACGAATAGTGAGGCAATAAATTTTTTATTAGGAAAAGTAATGAAGTTTACTAATGGGCGTGCAGATCCAAAAATCGCAATGCGCATAATAAATAGCAGATTACATAATGCTGACAAATAGGGTTTTGCTGTCAATAGAATGACTATAGTATTAATTAAGTTGTTTAGATTGTACTAATTGATATAATTATTTCTTAGATATTTGTTCTAACTGATGTAATACCATTGGAAGAAAAGCTCCAATGTCGCTAACAACACCTATTGCCTGTGTTGTTCCTCTGTCTAGCAGTTTTGTGACAACAGCTTGGCTAATATCTACAGCAACAACCTTTACTCTTGCAGGGAGCATATTGCCTACAGCAATTGAATGTAACATGGTCGAAAGCATGAGAACCATTTTTGTATCTCCTAATATTGCTCTGTATCTATCCTGCGCCTCTATAATATCGATAATTACTCCTGGAATCGGTCCATCGTCTCTAATAGACCCGCAAAGTGCGTACTGTATGTTATTTTTGATACACTCATACATGATTCCAGATTTTAGAATATTCTTCTTGACCATTTCCTCTATGGACCCAGCTCTAAAAACTTCATTTATAGCCTGCATGTGGTTTCTATGACCACGAATCGCTAGTGTTCCATTCTTTACATTCATCCCTAAGGATGTACCAAATAGTGAATTTTCTATGTCATGTACAGCTAGTGCATTACCAGTAAGTAATCCATCTATGTATCCCATTCTAATCATTTTGGCTAATGAATCTGCAGCACCAGAATGGACAACTACTGGTCCGGCTGTGACAACTATTTTCCCACCACTAGTCTTGGTATTGTAAATATCCATTGCTATTTTTCTTGCAATTTGTTGAGTAGGTCTTTCACTGGAACTTGTACTACTCATAAACTGAAAGATATCTATACCCTCTCTTGGACGTTCCTCAGGTAATATTCTAACTCCTTTTTCACCCGTTACTATCATATCTCCTTCACGGATATCCCTAATTTTCCTACATGCTGCCCTCTTATTTCTTGCGTCGACTACAATACACTTATCCATCATGATATTTTCAACATCAATCCATTCATTTTTGAAGAAAATTTGAGTGGTATTGTTAGTTGTACTGTAAAAATCTCTTGGCATTACCATGTCACTTGGGGCAGGCTTTAGAATAATTCCATCAATTTTTGTTGGTTGCGCACCTTCAATAAAGACTGATTCTAATAGTTGGTCAAGATGTTTTTTATTTTTTCCTGATATCAATAGTCTTGCATAACTCAATTCATCCTTCTTTTTTCCTACATGAAATTCGAGGACATTAAAATCACCTTTCAAGTCCATAACCTTGTCAAAAATTCTTGTCATGATCATTGAATCAATTAGATGACCTTTGATCTCTATGGAATGTTCATATTTTCTTTTCAACTTAGATCACTAAATAAAATGTACTTAAGTGTTAAATTGGAAGTATCACTTTGCCGTTATACTCGGGAATGTTTTCATTTTGAATTATCTTATTAATAATTTCATCCTTTCTAACTTCGATAAACCATTGTGCTAGAGATTTTGCAATTCCATTTTTATCACATATTGCAATTAAGTAACCATTCTGATTCTTTACCGCAGTGAAATAATTTTCTTCTCCGACGGGTTCCCAGTTGTTATTGTTATTGTCCTTCAATGCTAAAGCGGGCATAGCTTTATTTCCAGTATATTTATTTAAAATTTCTTGAGCTATTCTAACTCGTTTTTCGCCTATTTTCAGGGCGGTAAAATACTGCATTTATTGAGTATATGCTACGCTTTTATATTTGTGTTTAGAACTCTTTAGAGTCAAAGGACTAAAGTCCGAATGTCAACATAGTTAACACTACATATAGAATTAATAGTTGTCGGGGTCATTGGCGTCAGAGAAGGTGACATTGTTGTCTAATTGTCCAAGAATATCTGCGCGTTTTGAAAAGGTTTTTTCTAGTGAATCTTCAAGATTACTGGGATCTTCGAGGATACCTCCTCATTGTTGAGGGGCAACTGTTTCTCATTCAGGTAATTTTATTGCTTGTTTAGTTTTATCTATGCACTTTTCATAAGTAATTGAATAGAACATGCAGTGATAGCTAGTGAAAGTAAAAGTAAATCATTTTAATACTTGTTGAGCATTACATATATCGGTAAGCAGGCATAATGACAACAATTGGTGAATTAATGACCCACAAACTTCAGACCATTGAAGGATCTAGTTCAGTCCGAGATGCGGCAAAGAAAATGCGCGATAAGAACATTAGTTCATTAGTGGTCGTGAACAGCAGTAACAAACCTATTGGTATTATAACAGAACGAGATTTGGTAAGGAAGGTATGTGCTAGTGATTCAAGCAGCAAAAATACAAATGTTAAAGATATTCTGTCTGATGTGCTAGTGACTACAGATGCCCTTTCAGAAGTCGGGGTTGCCGCCGACATCATGATACAGAATAGAGTTAGACATTTGCTCGTTGTAGAGGGGGACGATATAACTAAACCACTAGGTATAATCACTCCTACTGATTTTGCAGGTTACCTAAAAGAAAATTTGAATATTGATAATGTAAACGCAAAGATCCTCGAATCGTTAAAAGAGGCAGAGGCAAAGTCAGATAAGTACGAATAATCATATCTCATTTTGTAACATGTAATTGTTCCGCATTCAATATTTTATATATTCTGTACGTATCTACTATTTGTCAGATCCAATAACCAATTACTAATAAAACAAATATGAATTTCAAAGGTTCGGGAATAATCCATGTCGTAAAGAGAATAAGATGTTTAAAGATTACGTGGTGGGCCCGTATGATGGTAGAATGAATGGCCCACCAAGTTATGACAAACCGTAATCATTATTGGACTAACTAATATAAAAGACTGGTGGGCTCTTGGCAAACCCACCAGGATAAACGTCCACATTAGGAGTGGATGGTGTTTGCTATTTTTATGCACAACGAATCATAAAACGATTTAAAACTGACAGTTCCAGTGGCTAGGGCCCCACCAGCATGATAAATTGAGTAGGTTTGGCGGGTCGCTAATGACCCACCGGAGGCGTATCATACGTCGTTATGAGTTCACTTACTTTACCATACTCAATATGTTATAAAAAAGTTCAAAAATGAGAGAACAGCAGCTGCATTTTCCTACATCAACTTTCATGTGACACTGGAAACTTGACTTTCTGGTTGATACGTATTCTTTTCATAAAATCTAAAAGTTCTTTGATAACAATTCTTTAAAGTTGGAACAAACTGCTAAAGTAGTTATGATAAGGAGGTCATATCACTCTTTGGTTTATAAGGCATAACTGATTATTGTTTAATTGACGTGAATCACGGAGTGGTAGAAGGTTGTTAACCTTCTTTGTCGTCTATCAGTAAAAAATTAGTTGCCATAGTAGACGACGATTTTGACATTACCCAGTTATTTTACGACGCCTTAATCCCAATCACTGGTATCATAGTGTTCAAATTTACAGATCCAGTATTAGCCCTTGAACATATTACCCTTAATAGAGACAGTTATATCCTCATAATTTCTGATTCTAAAATGCCAGGACTTAATGGAATAGACTTGATAAAACGTGTAAAGAGCCTTAATCCTCGTATAAGAACCCTATTGATGACCGCATTTGAAATGACGGACAGTTTATTTAGTCATTATATAAAGCAGGAATTGATAAACGGTTTTCTACAAAAACCAATTATGATAAAAGATTTGATTGAAGAGGTAAGAAAGCAAATACATTATCATGAAACGAAGAAATAATGGATATCTTTATTTTTGATTGATGCTGGCGCACTTTACATTCTAAATAGACGAGTGTGGTGAAATAAGTAAATAATCGGAAAATTATATCTTTAGAGTTTTTCGTTAATGAGGGATAACCGTCTTGCATATGAACTGAGATTCGGAAGTGGTATTGCCATTATTCTTCAAGAAGGTTACACATTCTTTTTTGCTTTCAAATATAGTATGCCATGCATCGACGGATTGCGACAAAGTTAACAAACATATTAAACCAGTTGCAGCAACAATAACAAAAATAGCGAGCGTTGTAGTAGTTGAGTCCATTTTATATTTAATTTAATACATTATGTATTATGATACGTTATCTTTTTGGACTTATATTTTGGTAACAAAATAAATATTAGTCGCAATAGTCATATGTCTTCTGGTAATTTTTTTTCATTACCTTTGAACCTAACCAGCATTGTTAATGTACAGACTGATAAACCTAGAAAGTTTGGGGATTGATATGATTAGGTTCTTGCCTTTAGTAACAATATTTAAGCCATTTTCTTGAGTGTACGCTTTACAAATACTGCATTTATTCATATTTTATGCGAATCATCATTTATAGTTTGCAAGATTTGAGAGACAATATCAAAATTATCATTCGAAATGTAATCTGTGGCAGATTTTAAGAAAATTTCTAGCGATTGTTTCGAGTATCCGTCAAACTCATACTCCTTTGCTTGTAGAGCCATCTCCAACTTGTCCATATTGTGTACAAATCTGGCACTGACTGTACTATTATCAATAAATTCATTCCAAATATCGAGATATTTTTCCCGAAGAACGCTAGGTAGCTTGGAAATAATTTTTTTCATGGCCTTGTCTTCTAGCAATACTTTCTCTTCATAAGATATCTTATCAGGCATGTTGTCTCCAACGAATGATTCAGCCAGGTCATGCAGATTGGCCATTTTCATGATATGTTCTGTATCCAGATCTATTATTTCTGACAAGACCATGGACATCATACACATTGAGTATGAGTGATCTGCCACCGATTCGGGTGATGATATGTAAGATTTGTATATCCACCCAGATCGCTTTATTTTTTTGAGATTGCAAACAACACGAAAAAAAGATACAAGGTCCGACTTTTGGCTACTTTTAAGGTTCATACTGTGTAGTGGATTCTAATTCATATTAATATAATGTAATTATTTGTATCATGGGATTGTCTGATGAAAGGTTTGAGGAATCTTTAAAGTGTATTCAAAGATGATTAATAGACTAGAAAGAACATTATCAAGAAAATACAATAACGCACTGCTTACTAGAGCCAAGATTGTTGTGATGAAAATCAACAGCAGAACATTTCTCGTCTGTTTCAATTCTAAACAGCAGTAATTTTGATATGCTATTTTGTATTTAAATCTAATCCAGTCATCTATATGGCTGATTTAGTTAATAGTTCTCATCTAGACAAAATTGCACTAACAAATAATTTCCAGCGAAGGCTATGGTATGTTATTTAGATGCGTACTATTCGAGTTACCCGATGGTAAAGACTGGTTACTATTTGTAGCAAATTCATATGTTTCGTTTAATCCTTGTTGCCCCAGCGAAGGCTATATTATTCCCTTCAAGATATAATGGATCAAATTTCTTAAATATCTGGAGAGGCGAACCATTAAGAACAAGACAATGCAATTTAATTAAAAAAAGGGAGGAAAGTAAACTCCCTTATTGGGTAGCAATTAGCGCAAACCTTTTTGACTTGTCCTTAGTAGTCTTTTGCTGTAATTCAACGTTTTCAGTTCCACATGCGTCACATTTTCCTTGCATTGAATAATACAATTCTTTAAACTATTTACCAGTTAAATATTAAATATATCCTAAAGTCATTGTTAGTTTAAATCTGTTTAGGACAACTAACTTATTGCACTACTGTTCAATTATGTTATCTTAGAAGAGAGCAAACTATCAAGATATTATAATTCATTAACTTCAGTCTCACCTATTTTTCTTGATTGCTTGTGATATTAAAATCTATATCAAAGTGTGACTATTGTGAAAGATCAAATATTAACTGTAGGGTAGTGTTGATGTGATTTTCTTGAGTACTGCAATTGTTTTATCTAATGGATCATTACTGCCTAACATAAGTAGAGTCTGATTATCCCCTCCACTTCCAGTTTCCCGGAGGTCTTTGAATGAATATTGATCAAGTATATCGACATTATTTTCACAGAGTTCTCAGAATGTTCCTCGACATCCTCTGTCGGGACCATAAGTACTGCCATTGTGTCAATATTAGTTTGAGTGCCATTAACATTGTTACTGATATTTGATGGTAAATCGGAACTAGTAATAGTTATCGTTCCTTCCATAACAAATTCTGGTCTTGACTATTTGCGTCCTCTTCATGGTAAGTAAACTTTCCACTTTGGTTTATAGATAAGGGCTCAGTAGCAGAATTGAATTTTAAGGTAGAATCAAAGATTTCTTTCGAGTTATCATCAGTTAATGTTATTTTACGTGACCAACGTCTCCCGAAAACCAGATAATATTTGTTTGAGGGTCCACTACCAAGCTCTGGGGAACATACGGTTGGTTTATGAGTCTCTTCTCCTCCGGTAAGAGGGGTGACTCATGGGCCTCATTCGGAATTAGAACAATAAAGTTCCTTACCGTTTTGGGAACAGTTAATATTTTATCATTAAAAATGTCTGTAGCCATATTCTGTAGATCTGAATTCTGAGCAAATCCGTTCATAATTTGTTTTTTACTATACTCTCGAAATAGTTTATCGTGTACGTCAATAGTGGTCATCAATATGATCCTTACAGAATTCTTTACGTCATTGATTCTAATTATTAACTGTATTCCGTCCATAATTGGCATTCTTAAAATCAGAAATTACTAGAGAATAGAAACGCTTGTTTATTTTAAAATGTTCAAATGCAATTTTCGGGTAATTAGTACCGGTAGGACTGGGATTCGATGCGTAGAGTATCCCACCGGCTGGTGTCGATTTGTGTTAGAGAGTACTGCCAGTATAAGTAATTAGATATAATAGGTTGGCTTACCTAAGTTTAGTCACAACAAGTGTCTTTGAATCATCTCATGTTCAACCTATTGATGCACTTGTAAAATAGACTTTGATTTAATTAAAACTCAATTTGACTTCCAGGGGATATCATTACATTTCTGTCGCCTATTAGTTATTCTTGCGAGAACAAAGAGCAAATCTGATAATCTGTTTAGATATGTGAGAATATCTTGATTTATTTTTTGTTCTTTAGATAGTGCGACGGCAGATCTTTCAGCACGTCTTATAACAGTTCTACAAATATGTAGTAAAGATGATTCAGTGGTTCCACCCGGCAGGATGAAATAACTTATCGGAGGCAGCTCAGATTCAAAATTGTCAATGCTCCTCTCAATAGTAGAAATCATTTCTTTTTTGACTAACATCTTGTCATCTTTCAAATTTTTGGGATTGGCCAACTCTGCCCCCAACACGAATAAATCCTGTTGAATACCCAGGAGTATTTTTTTTATGTCATCAAAAATCGAATTTCTTTGAATATTTGATATTATGAATCCGATATGAGAATTTGCCTCATCAACTTCTCCATATGCTGTTATTCTTAGATCAGATTTGGAGGTCCTTGAACCATCAATCAATCCCGTATCCCCTTTATCGCCTGTTTTAGTGTATATTTTCAAGATCGAGATACACTACTAGTTGATTCCATAAATTGCTTTTTGTGATCCTCATCAATCAGGTCAAATTGCTAATCTCTATCGTGATAAACCACGACGTTTTATTGAATTTATCCGGCTATTAAGATGCCGATGAATGATGAAAAAATTTAGTAAGAATGAACTTCTATTTTGTGCTCTTTTAGATATTTCTTTTTCTTAAATCGTTCGTTGCACTTTTCACATTTGAAGGGTTTTTCAAATTCTAAAAGGAATCTTCTTCTCCTTTCTTCAGGCGTTTCCACGACCACCTTTAAATCTATATTATCCATCGTAATTAATTTTTAAAACTCGTTATAGTTTATTTACTTTAAGGAAGATAGTACGATAGATAAAACTAGTTAAATAATTAGTTCTATTATCTAGTTTCTACGTCTACATTGTATGCTACTACGGCATGAAAAAGATGATGCATACTTTAACTTTGTAAACTCGATTAATTCTGACGAAACCAGAAAAAATTATGAATACTGTTTGTCCAGGTTCTTTAAATATTGTAATTTAAATCTAGATTCTTTGCTTAAACTGCCACGACAAGAATTATCGAATCTTCA
>JBHENS010000025.1:0-288 GCA_046261955.1 Nitrososphaeraceae archaeon
GTAATGGTTTGTCAGAGGTATTCAAATGATTAACATATTCGTATAGTCCTTTTGTTTTAACTAGTTTTTCTTCATTGTCTTCTTTCTTTTTACCAAAATAAATATCTTCACAGATGTCGTACTCTTCCATTAAAGTAGGAATATCATCAGTGCCAACTTGCCTGGTTCCTGTAATTCTTTTGAATAAAAGTAATAAAAGAGACTGAGGGGTTCCATACCGTAACCATACTTGAGGAGTAAGAACATTTCCTGTAGATTTGCTTATCTTTTTACCGCCTTTATCAAGAA
>JBHENS010000025.1:298-19393 GCA_046261955.1 Nitrososphaeraceae archaeon
AGTTTTCCCTTACCCGCAGTTATCGGAATTTCTCCGGTATAACCACATCCTTTTACATCATTGTTACCTAACTTGGTTCCATTACAGATATAGCTTACTTTTTTCTCTTCTCTTATGTATTTTTCAGCGTGTGCTACATAAAGCCTTCCACACGATTCACAGATTGGAAAATAAGGAAGTGATTCTTTATATTTTGATTGGCCTACAATTTCCTCAATCTTGTTACCAAGATTAGGAGCGTGTGATAAGATCATATCTATCTGGTTTGTCAACATGGCATTTCCGTATACTTTTGCTGCGTTTAGAAACTTGTAATTTATCCCAAGTCCATCTAATGCATCAAGCAACAAGCTACTCATGTGTGCTCCGTACGAGTCGTGACACTGGCCGATAGGATCTGGGATATTAGAAACGGGTTTGCCAATATAATCACTCAGCCATTCAGGAAGGCCAGATGGGATTTTTCTCAATCCGTCTAAATCATCAGAATATGCTATTAACTTTGAATCGTAACCCAAATTTTTGATTGCAAGGGAAACTCCATATGCTCTCACAGCATCACCAAGACTACCTATATGTGGAAAACCAGATGCCCCTAGACCGCTCTCAACTAGAATTAACTCTAATGATCTTCCTATTTCTTTTTCTCTTTTAATAATCGTAGAAGCAAGCTTATCAATCCAAGTTCCTTTTCCAATTATTTCTCTATTCATATTTCGTTACAAGTCCTTTGATACATAAGGCCCATTCAGTGTATATCCAAATTTCTTATAGTACTCTCTAGTGCCTATTGCACTTATGATAGAAATAGAATTCAATCCGAATTCATTTTTTACAATTTTTTCAGCATTTGCTAGTAATCTAGACCCATAGCCCTTGTGTTGTGACGTAGTGGTCATGGAATCACTATTGTTCCCAATACCCACAACTTGTCCAAGCACATGTAGTTCACGAACAATAGCTGATGGATTTCCTTTATCGTCTTTCAATTCTGGTCTATGGGGTTTCGCTAATTTTCTTAATCTCAAAAATCCGAATAAAATCTTTTTGTCATAGTCCTCTAGACTTAAAAATACTTCTTTACCACCTGAAGAATCATATTCAATTCGTTTGAGATTTATTCTGATATCCTTGTAATTTCCTATTTTTTTTATTCCCACTTCTCTACATCTAATGCAGTTGCATTGCAAACCTTGCTCTCTCAATTTTTGCTGCAGTATTTGCCTAATATTACTGCTGTTATAACCACTAAGGATATTTTCCGATCCTATCTCACGTTGAATTCGCATAATTCTAACCCATGACGGAATAGTTTTTTTTATTTCAAGCAATAGATCTGTGAACACATCATCCGGATAAGGCTTGTAAAGACCTTTCTCATACAATTTAGCCAGTCCAGTATCTCTCAGGAGTAACGTAGGATATATTTTTAGCATATCAGGTTTTAAGCGCGGATCCTCAAATAATTTCTTAAAATCTTCAAGGTCTTTCTGTGGATTAGAACCAGGTAATCCAGGCATCATGTGTGCAACTATCTTGTATCCAGCATCCTTTGCAATTTGGAATGATTGATAGACATCATCAATAGTGTGACCTCGGTTAATATTCTTGTATACACTTTCACTTAATGTTTGGACGCCTATTTCAACTCGAGTTATACCAAATTCAAGCATTAAATCAATGTGTATTTCCTTGCAATAATCTGGTTTTGTTTCGACGGTAAACCCTACGCAACGGATGTCACTGGTCTCATTAAGTTTTTGTGATTTCTGTAAAGATGTGGATCCGAAACCGTTCAAACCATCAAAACATTCCTTTATAAAATTTCTTTGATAATCCCTTGGCATGAAAGGGAATGTTCCACCAACAATAACTAATTCTACCTTGGAAATATTATGTCCCCTTGAAAATTCTTGTTCTAATTTTGATGTAATCTGATATTTTGGATCAAAATCAAATTTTTGTGCAAGTTTAGTTACTGGCTCCTTACCTGTATAACTTAACGGAGTATTGAATTCCTTCCCCCCGGGGCAGTAAATACATCTTCCATGGGGACAGTCATAGGGCTTTGCCATGACAGTAATTACTAGTACTCCAGACGCAGTTTTGATGGGTTTAACCATCAATGCCCTTCGTATATTACTATCAATAGGTAAATACTTGAGTATGTCGCGGAATTTTGGAGTTTTCGATAAATGATATTTAGAAGAAGTGCTTCTAATAAATGAAAAAATGCCTTTTAATGAGAATTCCTGCACATGACTTAATTTATTACCTATTTCCATGCAGGCTAAATCATAATCATCCCTGTCAGTGTTCAAGACAGAGTTAGCTGATGTCCTTATCAATTACTTCATCGTTTTACAATGCATTTATTTCTTATATACTATGGTATCTTTATCTTTGATTTGCAATGAAAATCATCCAAGTTATGAATCGGAATAGAATACTTTGTCCGGAATTCATGCATCAATAATTTGTGTGGAAGTTGAAATACTTGATTGATAGTTACAATTCATTCCATAGTCTAAAATAAGATCAGAACAGGGCAACTGCTCGAAAAAAATTATGAATCTTCGAGGATTGAAGATTGAGTTTTTGTCATTTATCATATGGCACCTATTAAAATTTCATCCCAAATGGATATTACTTTGTAGTGAGATTTGTCTCTAATTCCCCGAACGTTCCGAGTTGCACTCCAGGTGTAATTAAAAATGCTAGCCAGTGATATATATGGCATATAGTTAGGAAGTGAATTTTTGCAATTCTCAATTTATTGATAAATCCAAATTCTTTATTATAACTGACGTCCTTATGATTTTACTTCAATCCGAATAGTCGGTTTAGTATCTCGAGAATTGCATTTTCTTCTGGCTCTCCTGTAGGAGTAGTATCTGGCTCTCCTGTAGGAGTAGTAATGTTTGTTGTAACATTTGCTGTGGGTTCTACTACAGGAGTAGTAATGTTTGTTGTAACATTTGCTGTGGGTTCTACTACAGGAGTAGTAACGTTTTCAATTGGCAATTCAGGTTCTAATGCGCCGTCCTTGACATACAAATAATCATGTTTTTGGTTGTATGACAGATCCGAAATAGTTACCACTCCAAATTTATTGTCATGGAGATATTTCATTTCTTTGTTGAATAAATCCACGTCAGTTACCGAGTCTTTATTGTCAACTCCAATATCATGGTACATTATAATTGGTATCGCGTTTATTGTTCCATTTTTATTATACTCTGATTGACTATCTACAACTTCAATGAATCTTTCTAATGCCTGAGAATCGGTATAGGAATTTTCTACTATCTCAAAATCGTGACTCCAATTTCTAATGGAATATTTGTTCGCATAAGTAGGGGTCCCGTTATCAGTAAAAGTTTTACAATCATTTTGACCATATTGCTCAAGTCCATCACACTTTAGAAACATGAGTGGATCATTTCCTCGGGTTGCAAACTCGTAGTATCTTGAAACGATATCAACTATAGTTTTATCTTCGGATCCTGTACTAAATGGATATTCAAAGCTTGTGGGCTCTATTCCATTGTCATCTAGACATTTTTTTGATTCTCCAACTTCGTATTCAATAGATTCTTTTGGGAGCTCTGTAAGACGTGCATGTGACATGCTATGGGAGCCAATTTCATGGCCTTCCTCATGCAATTTTTTGATATCGTCCCAATCCATATACCCATTTTTTTTGCCTACATTATTGCACACTACATCAAAAGTTCCCTTAAATCCATATTTATCAAGGATTGGTTTTGCATTAGTAAATTGGGTCTTGAGCCCATCCGCGAAAATAAAAATCACTGCCTTATCTATGGTTCTCTTGTTCTCAGTTGGTTTCAAAGTTAAGTTTGATGCATAGCCATGCTCATACGATGGAACAGACAGAAATGCCATTAAAGAAGCTGCGGCTAATATTGGAATAAGAGTAGCAAAACTTTTGCAGATCTTCAACGTCAGTTAACTTGTTCGTAAGTCATATAATAAATAGATATTCGCCGGTCTAAACCAAATAAAATATTGTTCCGTAATCTTTGCGTTGGTTAAATTTTTAAGTAATCGTCGAATTACAGACTATTAGATACGCCTAAAAGGTATTGACTGGAAATTGAACATATTCGATAACATGATGAGACAAATTACATAGGTTAATTGCTGATATTAAATCAGATATGTTATCAAGTCTGTAGTAACGAAATTGAAAGGTTATAAACCAATCAAAATTTACTTCCACATTCCATACAATGTTTTGCCTCATTTGGATTTTCCTTTTTGCAGTCTGAACAAATCTTCTTGTGCTTATTGATTTCCTTCATTATGGCATCATATGTGGCCTTGCATGAAAGTATGATAAACATGGAGAAGAAAGGATTGAGTAATGTTTCGATTTTGTGGGGTTCATTAGAACCTGAAGGCTCAGCACCTTCGTTAACTATCACTAACTCGGGATTATTTACATATTCCATCATATAGTCATCGGGTAGTTTCTGAAATATCTTGTCATAATTGTCGAGTATTATTTTTTTCAAGAATTGTTCTTCTTTAAAATTGTCATTGAACCATTTAGTTATTTCATTATATTTTTCCAATTCCACAGTGAAATTAACAAATCAAAACTAATTAAGTTTTGAAAAATAGAAGATTATTTACTTATTTCACTACAGTGTCTCTCGTTCCGTTAGCAATAGTAAAAATGTCAAATGAATAGTAATGGATTAAGGCTAAGTTTGAAAGGTTATAATATCCAATAATCTAAACAGGCATAATGACTCTAGACTTTTGTAATAACTGCCATCATAAAATAGTAGTTCATAAACGTACCTTGGGAGACAAGGACACGAGTTGCACTTGGCCCGATTGTACCTGTAGAAGATTTGAATAAATAGAAAAAGAAGGTATTTCTTATTTTTCTTCCTCTTGCTAAATCGCTAACTTCGTCGCCATGAAATTAAAAAAGAATTTTCTACTTTGACTGTGCTATAATAGGTTTGGCAAAATCGAAGTCATGTAATCCATTTCTTGTTGATGGAATTGTGCATGGAATGTTATTATCCATAAAACTTGACCACATCACATCACATGTTCTACACTTAAATTCGCCTGGAGCAACATCTGGTTTTATTGTTCTAGCCATATCATATTTATGACAAATCAGGTATATTTACCCTCGTTTTTTATTCTATGGCTGCTAGTGAGACACTATTATCCGTAGCTTTAGCTATTGAAGTCTCCCTCTCTTTACTGAACCTTGTATTTTAAATCATCACTAATGCTAAATGAATCATATGAATATCGAACAAATATTACAGAATGAAATCCAAGGCTCTAAAAGATGGATTGAGATAGAAAAGGATGAATCTACTTACAAGCGTGATCTTAAGAAACGAGTAGAATTGATAAATTGGGTTTTAGATAATATGAAAAATCCAAGTATACAGAATTGCGAGATCTTGGAATCTAAAATGAACGATACTATTTTGAAGATAAATCAAACATATGATATATTCGAAGCCGATAAATTACACAGCGAATTACGAATACTGGATTGGATTTTTTACCAAATGTGTTGTAATCAAAATAAAAAGGTTATCACATTACATAACGAGTAATTTCCATGGCAAAAAATCAAACCAATGAACCTACGGACGAACAAATGATAGAGAACTTTAATGGCATTAAGTTCTTGTGTATAAAATGCCGATCAAAAAATGTGAAAGTCAACGGACGGACCTAGGCCCAGAGTCGGAGAGTTAGAAGATGAACAAATTCGCATTCTGGAACAATACTTAAAGTTAATCAAATTGTTAATCGTACGGCTAGATACATTATTGCTTCGATTGACTGTAATGATTGCAAAAATCAGAGTTTTGTAACGATAAATTTAGTGAAGTTTGGATGAAAATAATCTATTTAATTATTCATCACACTCCGGACATGCACAATATCCTTCTAACCATTCTCCACACTTGGCACAATGGGTTTTCTTTATCTTGCTACAAACTTTTCATTGTTACATATGCACCCTCCCTTTAACGGACTTTACAGATTAAATCCTGATAATTCTAATTCGTTTTATGACATTAGAACAAACACTACAAAACGAAGTTGAAGAATCAAAGGAATTGATTGACCGACCAATTGACAGTAATATTTACAGACATGATCTTGCCAAAAGAATTGAATTGGTAAGTTGGGTTGTAGATAGTATGAAAGATCCTAATAATCAGATATGCGCGCTTATTGAATCTAGGATGAATGAAATAAAATTAAAAATAAATCAGACCCATACAATATTTGAGGCCGATGAATTATACAGTGAATTGAGAATACTGGATTGGATTTTAATTCAAGTTTGCAGTAACTAAACCCTAACCATGACATAACAGAATCCAAAATCAAGAAATGTTAGAAAATTTACCAGAGTAAGAGTTCAATTAGATGTTAATTAAACGGGTATAAGTAAGAGTGGCAGAATTTGCAAAAATTGCAAATTATAATTACAAAAGTGGAAATTTTTACCTCTTTCGTTTGTTTTTTATTGTCTGTGGGCATAATTATTAATGCAACTGATGGGCTCAATGGCTTTCTTAGCGTTGCCAACCTAATGAATCCCATCAGTTGTTGGCAAAACGTCCCTGGTGGGCCCAAATATTCTACCATGCTACGCGGCCCATCAGCATTTTAACCTTTATCATTTATTGGGCTAAGATAGGTAACGAAAACACCGCAACAAATGAAAAACTCACGAATGATGGGATCCGTTTTATACCAACCATCAAAGGGTTCCATAAAACAATTTATAATTCGTTGGCCATAAGATATGCGACCCTAGGGAGTTGAAAATACGAAAGTATTTGCAATAAAACCATTGAGGCAAGGGCCACTAATTAATGATTAATAATTCAAAGAATCTTCAATAATTTCAACAAGATTCCTTTTTTTTATTCCCTTTTGATATCTTCGTCCTTTTCGATTTCTATTCTTTTGAATAATCTTTGCCTTTCTCTTTGATAAGGTATTTTAGCTTTCTTGTTACCTAATCCAACTATAGATTTACCTTGATTAAATGGATTACTTGAAACTTCAACAAAGTCTTGTAACTTTGCTTTCTTTCTTTGCTTCAAAGATGGGCACTATTTGACCACAATTATGACATTGTTTCCAAAGTTCGTCATCAGTAGCAACCTCATGTGGTAAGTAGACCCTTTCTTGTAGAATAGAATAGAGGTTGAACTTTAGACATCTTTGACAGTAACTTATTGGTTCGTCTTCATGTTGCAAATCTAATATTCTTATTTCTTTTTTTCTAATTTCTCCCATTTTTTAAAACATTTATCACAGTATTTTTCTATCAACTTAGCGCCGTCCATGTCATAACTTACTATTTTTGTAGGAATTTCTCCACAATCGGAGCAAAAGCCACCGGCAACTTTCTTAATTAAATCATTCTTAGCGTCATGAGAAAAATGCGGATTTTTTAGTCTTTCTTGTAACTCCTTTAGTTTTTGTTTATCAATTATAATCTCGCTAATTTCCGGCTTTGAATTTGTCAAGTCACTATGATTACTGTACCGCAATATTGTATATTTACCAACCTACCAAAAGACGTTATATTTAACGTTATATTTAAGTAAGTCCTAACTCTTTACGTAGACCTTGGGTAGCTAGTTCCTACTAATAGAATCGAAACTATCAAGTATTCACGTTCCATACCAATGAACCACCCAACGAAATGTTTTGGATTTTTGTTCAAATGAAGATCAATAATCGTAATTCCATTTTTATCCGTAATACATTTTATACAGTCATATCCTTGCCAACTATCAGATTCTAAAGGATACATATTGGACCCTGTATTATGAGTTCCAGTACCAAAAACACCATACATTAAGCCATTAATGTTAAACTTCTGATAGTTGTGGTTATGAGCTTGTAGTACACCATCAATTCCCTCTGCTCTGAATAGCGGATCGTAACAATCAAATTCGCCATTTGGCGGATGATCTCTTTTGATAGTCACAAATGGCTGATGAACGACTGCAAACTTGTACAAAGCTTTACTTGACTCGAATTGGGATTTCAAGAATTCAAACTGTAGGTCCTACCGCAATCAAATTTTTAAACTCAGACAAATTAGGAAATCAATATGAGAATGACCTGTTCGTTGGTTCATATAATTTGGGAACAATATTCCACTTCGATTTAAAAGATAACAGATCGGAACTAGAGCTTCATGATGCACTGAAGGATAAGATAGCCGATAGTAACGATGAATTAAAAGACGTAATTTTCGCAGAAGAGTTGGGTGGAGTAACCGATATTGACGAAGGTCCTGATGGTAACGTGTACATTCTCAGTAACTACCTGGACAAAGCTTCAATATTCAAGATTTCTGCCCGTTAGCACTTTTTTGTACTCTTACCAGCTTGGAATTTAATATCGAGTTGGCAAAAAGTGTTGGAATTGCTATGCTTCATTCAGTTCCTTTCTGATGTGGGGAGAGTTCCGGTTCTGTAAAATGAGGGAACGACTATTTTGATTGTTATTTTCGATATACATAATAAGGTTCTAATTTTCAGCTCTAATTGTTCCTTCAATAAGGTGGCATAATACAAATTCTTAAAAGCATAAGTGGATTGTCCATTTGTATACCAAGTATGGAAACATTATAAGATAAACTTAAATTAAAGAATACAACAAGTTAAAGCAGACTTGTTACCTGCAGCAGCTGGTTATGATAGAGCAACAACGATATTTTCACCGGACGGTAGACTATACCAAGTAGAGTATGCTATTGAAACTGTAAGAAGAGGAAGCCTGGCAATGGGAATTAAGAGCAGGGACGGCGTTGTATTAGCTGTTGAAGAAAAAGTTCGCAAGTTACAAGTTTCTGATTTTACTCAAAAAATATATCAGATAGATGATCATATTGGCGTGGGTGCAGCAGGATATATTCCCGACGCCAGAGCACAAGTTGATCATGCAAGATTTTTTGCTCAAAGTAATAGATTAATGTATGATGAACCGGTAGACGTTGAAGGAGTTGCGAATAATCTTGCAGATATGGCACAGCAATTTACCCAGTTCGCTGGGGCAAGGCCCTATGCTGTTGCTTTAATCCTCGCAGGAGTTGACAAGAATGGTGTTTCACTCTATCAAACCGATCCAAGTGGAACGTACATTGGATATGATGCAGTTGCTATTGGCAATGGCAGTGATCAAGTAAATGAATTCTTCGAAAAAAACTATAATGCAGACATAAGCATGGAGAACGCAAGTATTCTAGCACTGGATTCAATTTATTTAATTGGCGAAGAGAAAACAGGAACTAGACATATAAGGATGGCTCAAATTGATACAAAAACAAAGAGAATTAAATTTATTGAAAATAATGACATCGAAAACTATGCTTCAAAATCTAAAGAAAATGCCAAGAAAAGGACACCACAATAATCCATATTGACTGCTTAGAATTGAGAGTAC
This sequence comes from Nitrososphaeraceae archaeon, assembly GCA_046261955.1. Classification (GTDB taxonomy): domain Archaea; phylum Thermoproteota; class Nitrososphaeria; order Nitrososphaerales; family Nitrososphaeraceae; genus TA-21. Next base: position 9,794 of record JBHENS010000025.1, read on the forward strand.
CTATTAAAACAACCAAATCTAAAACAACCAAGTCAATAATATGTATAGCTATTCCTTCGTAGTATCGATACCACTAAATGGGATACAAGCAATCATGATAAGTACCCTACACATGAAGGATCTAACAATATATGATTAATAGATAAATCTATAGAAATTTCATCTACTTATAGAAACGCCCGAGCAGGGCAATCGCAAGAAGTAAAATTGCAGCGTAGATAATAAGCCTTTTTAATTTTGGCTTCTTCATTTTTCTCTATTATCTTTTTAGAACTTCTGCCACTATAATTGTTTACTACCTAATGAAATCCGACCAGCATTTTGCCTCGCAAAATGGCCTTATCAAGCTAAATATTAGTTGATTTAATCCGAATCTCCATAGAGGGTTAATTTGACGATTCCCTATATGACGTGTTGAGGTAAAAATTGTGAAATAATGTATCATGATTTTCACAATTAGACCGCTAGTATTATCTCCCCACCGAACCTCTCATAAAATTTAGATTTTTATATCGTATTTCTATGAAAGCGGTATGCAAATGCAAAAATGATTAAAACCTGTACGTTGTTCATGTCCATAATATCGTATTATGAAAGATCGTTTCTCATCTACTAGTTAGGAATTTGATTTAAAAACATAGAACACAAGAATTTTATATTTGATTACACGCTATATCATCACAAAAGAGTTGAAAAACGATGACAATTTCTCTGATTTAGTAACAAGCTGGGTAGTCGAATCTAAATTATCTAATGAGGAATTTAAAGATTACAGTCCTGCTCTCCACGTGTTTAATAGGATATCTAAGCAAGGAACACAGGTTATTTTATACGAGATAAAAAAGAATCCAGCTAATGGATCAACTGTAAAAAAAACTCCATTACTAAATTCTAAAAAGACTAAAACCAAACCACCATTAACTAAGAGAAGCATTTACAGCAAAGCGAAAGATAAGTCTCCTTCTCATCCAAAGAGCAAAAATATATTCAAGGGATATAAAGCAAGGATTTTTCTTCTTATCATTATTTTGCTGACCTTTATTGCTATACTATTCTTTATGAATAGTATTAGTGGGGAATTGCAGAAAGTTAGCGCCATCCAGTACCTTTGGAAGCCATATTCTGAATTTGTGATAATATTGAATCTAAAATGAATGAAATTAATTTAAAAATAAACAAAACTCACTCGATTGAAGAATCTGATAAATCACAGCGAATTGCGGATATTAGCGTGGATATTATTCCAGGTCCGTAGTAATAAGAATAAAATTATTTAGTTTTTTTCTGCGTGTTAATGTTCTGACATTTATCGGGAGTTTGACCTAGTTGATGAAATTATATTGTGAGAAACTTTAAGAATTACGAATTTCTAAATTCTAGAAATGGGCACAGATAGCAAGAGAAACGTTTTTGACGAGCTTATAGCAGATAATAAAATATTAAGAGAACTGGGTAACGCCCATGACGATCGTGAAAAAATATTAGATTTATTCGCCAAACGTGATGGTCTGTATAAAAAATATGTTGAATCGATACACGAACCGATAACAAAGGCAATTATAGATGCAAAGAAATCAGTAATAATGAGTGATATGGGCCTACTAAGCGCGCAATTCGATATACAGGTGGATATTGCAAAAATTATTAGTCGTCTTGACACACTTGAGAAAAAAGTTTCTCATATTCAAGACCAAAAATCCTCATAATCATTTTATCATTCTCCTTGTTAATTTGTTCTATCTCGCCATTCATGTCATTCAATAATATTTAATGAACTTAAAATAATATAACAGGTTAGGATAAAAATGATAAAAAGTGAATAGAAAAAAATTATTTACTTCTGTTTGAACTGTTATAAGATAATTTGGCAAGTACAAGATATGTTATCGCATGACGTATGCCTTGAGTGCGGCCATAAAAGACTAGATCATAGCCCTGGTGATGATTTTCGTTGCCACAAGCCGTATTGCCCGTGTTTAAAGTTTAAAGTAACTACGTTGGTGAGTTCATTTGTCTAGCAAGTCAGACGAGTGTTCCAATTGTCATCACACGAAAGAATTTCATACTGTGGATGATAAACATCAATACGAATATTGTTTGAAGTGTGACTAATAGATTTAAAGAATAAAAAATTATTGTTATTTCTCCACACTCTAGGCGGCCTGAGTCTCGTCTGCAATTGGGAACGTTAACCTACACCGGGCCCTCTCTCGATCCTCCCGCCAGGCTTTAACTTTTTTATAATTTGTTGAGTATAGTATATCACGCAAACGAAAAACTCGACTGGTGGGTTCTATCGCTACTGCTTCCAAATCCCACCAGTTAAAATTATCTCCTAGCATAGAGTTTTAAGAACTTTGAGTTATAGAAATGATTTCATAAGTAAGTGAATTCTTTCTCAGTACTGAAAGAAAATATAATTATTTAATCGCAAGAAACTTTTTTCGATGCATTCTTTACTGATTAAGGCTTAGGAAATGCTAAGGCTCGTCAGAATCAACCTATCGATTTTTCTATTTAATTTTGTAAAATTAGCCAAATTTCTAGTCAATATATAGAAATCTGAGTATTTCCGTTCTCTTAAAATTGAGATAAACCCTATTATATCTAAATGTAGTCAATATGTTGAGAAAAAAAACAATTGAGCGTTCCTTCGGAGCCTCTTAAGAAGAAAAAACAACTTGGGCTTGTATATGACCAATTAGTTTTAAAAAAATTAATGAAATATTATGGGTTTGAAAAAAGAGAACAGTTAATAGATTTTTTGAAATCCCAGAATATACAGGATTAGCAATTTTAACAGAAACCTCGATTCTTCGCGAGGATGTTTGAAATATTTAAGTGCTATTAGATATTCCTTATATATATGGAAACAGCAAAAGCGAAAAAAAATCATTATGATGATGAAACTTTAGAGAGGATGAAAAAGTATTATAAAATTGACGATCATGAGGATCTTTTACGATTTATAAAAACCCATGGATTGAAGAATTATAATTTTGAAATAGACCATTCATAATAGTAAATTAAGAATCTTAGATTGAAATTTTAACCAGTAAAAGAGAACAAATTTTGTAGGGTCCTAATATTCACTTCAATTAATTAATAACAATGTAGTGTTTTCCCACCTTAAAAATACAAGCAACGATGTTTATGAAAGTCTTTAATTCCAGTTTAATTAAGTTCTAGTCGATTCGAGTATCTGCGGGACTAGATTAGAATTATGAATTTGGCAAAATTCGAAATATTTTACCCTGCCCAATAGATACTACATATAAGTTACCATCTGGACCTACAGTAAGATCTGTAATTCCTCCGAATCCCTGACCGAATAATATTTTATCTACACCTGTTGCATATAGGCTTGTAAAGAACTTTGACGCAAGTGAGTTAGGAAGATCAAGTTCTGTTCTATCGGTATTTAATTTAAAATGATATATACGTCCATTATGGACATCGCCTACAAACATATCGTTTCTATATTGAGTACCCAGTTTGTCCGAATTTAGAAATATTATAGACGTGAGTCCTGCAGTTCTACCCATAACTAGTTTAGGTTCACCATATTTACCTTTACCCTCGAACGTTACCAATTTATTTGTATCAAATTTTTGTTGAGAATAAGAAAAACCATAAATTTCATGCCATCCGCTGTTAAATCCAGGGTATATTAGATTTATTTCATCACCGTGAACTGGTCCATTCTCTGTCCCCCATAAGTTATTAGTCACGGGATCAAAACCTAATCCAAAACTGTTCCTGATACCGTATGCATAATATAATTTTAAGGGCATTGAATTTCCCAAAATTCCTTCGCCGGCTGGCTTGCCGTCTTGTGTGATTCTAAGTATACCACTCCGTCCATCTGCAACTAATCCGTCTCCAAAGTTCTGAGTCATTGTCCTTAGAATAGGTTTTCTAAATGAGGCGTCAACGTCACCAATGGGCACGTACAGATTATTGTCTGGACCTATCTCTATAGCTCCTCCGTTATGCCTTAGTCCAGGCTTAGCAGGTAACTCCAAAAGAAGGATAGGATTTACAAGTTCGTTACCAACAAGTTCGTATCTGTAAATTCGATTTCCTTCGGGTTGTACTCCCTTTCGATCATCATAGTCCTTGCCATTTATCTCCGTATAGTATAGAAAAACAAATGTTTTAGAAGCGTTTTTAGAAACAGCGACACCTAACATTCCTCTTTCAACCGAATTTGCGACATTTACATCCAGCATGGGTTTAGTTGAAATAATTCCGTTTGTCACTCGTAATACTGTACCTTTGTCTTTTTCTAGAACAAGAAAGTCGTCTGGGCCCAAAAAAGCCATCGCTGTTGGCAACTGTAGTCCGTCGACTATTAGTTCAACTTTTAAATAAGGATCTGCAACAGACGGCTTGGTTTCAGTCTGAAGGAAGTTACGCTCTTTAAAAGCCTGTTGTGCATTTGCCTCATTATAAAGGCAAGGAACAATAAGAATAGTTGAAAGTACAAAAAACGTAACAGAAATCTTCATTTTTATTAATCTATGACTAGCCAATAAGCAGAACAAGCCGATATTAATTCCAGGCCCAAATAAAAGTGATACTTGACAAAATTTAATCATTTTATTGTAACTTTAATATGAAAACAAATAGGCAAAAGTTAAATTTAGAGGATAATTTCGACTTTACTAACCACCATATTTGCACAGGACACCAGTAAATTAGCCCGATTAGTATCTTATAAACAAAGCATTTTGCTTTCGGAAAAATTTCTAGTTTATTAATAGCGCTCTGGCTTACCCACTAGCAAAATTTGTAAGAACAATGTTCTCAATGGGATTATCATCCATATTATATACTCGAGTTTCGATGAGACAGCAGAAAATGACCAACGATAAGATCAAAAAAATATCAGTATTAACGTCTTTCATTTTCATAATATTCATGATTTTCTCCCCAAGTTTCATCCATTTAAATCAAGCATTTGCGGCCGCAAAATTTTCAGTCGAAGCTAAAATAGATCTAATAAAACTAAACCATCCTGATACACTGAAGGTTGTTGCCTCAGCCAACGGAGATAACGAAACTAAATATTTGACAGGTAGTGACCTAGACTCAAATACTGTTACCGTTTCTTTTGAATTCAACCAAAAGAATGACATTGTTACTGTCGGTAGTAGCGATGAGTATTTTGTATGTGTGTATGCACTTAATCCCGTCACGGATCAAATGGAATCTTATTCCTGTGTCGAGGGAAATATTGAAGAACCAAATGGAAAAAATACAGTAAATCTAGGTTCAGGGAGTGCAAAGACCTTGTCCACTGGATCATTCCAGACTGTCAGTGGCGGCCAAATAAATAGTCCCACTATTAAAGTCTGGATACCACTTTCAGATAGAAAGGATGTAAAGGAACTCAAAGTCGTTACCATGATTAAAGGTGAATTTGAGTCAAAGACAATAGACGCAAAAGAGTTACGGAAAAAATCTGACAACAACACAATAATCATTCCAATAGTGTATGATAAAACTCCCGAAATTGGTCCCATTCAACAAGGCGATTTGTTTTTTGCTTGTGTATCCGCTAGCGAGTTAAATCCGCCTGAAGGAACAGAATGTGAGCACAGAGAAACATCACACACAGGACTCATACATAATCTAGTGGCAAGATGAAAATAATTGTTCAATCGGTCCTCCCAAAACAATGTATAATTGCACTAAATGGACAGATACCATAAAAGTTAGTATATACCGGCATTTGTACATTCACCGAGTTCGTTTATATACAAATGTGTCATTAGTGGTAAATTTCATTAGTTTCATCGGACTAATTTTTAAACAAGTCCTTTTTAGAGGCCATTTTCTGTGCTTTGGACGGGCCTCTTGATGATTCAATTTACAGACGAGATCACTCAAAAAGTATTGAATTGATATTGATAAATCGGGTTTTGCATAATATGATAAATGCGGATATTTCTATTTGCTCCAATTGAAATAATGGGTGCTTATTCATGCTCAATATATGGCGCTTTTTGGAATATTTTGGCATAAATTGATAATTTCTCTTACTTTATTTCGGAGAGTCTTTGCTTCTTCAAAACTATTAGTAGTTCTTTTTTGCAATAATTGAATAATGAATACGACTATTCGTCCCTTAGGTGAGCAGGATCTTAAAGAAGCAGATACAGTGTTTAGACTTTCTTTTGGAACCTTTCTCGGTTTGTCCGATCCTCGGAGTTTTTACGGAGATACTGATTACATCTCTACGCGCTATAGGGCAGATCCGTCATTATCTTTGGCTGCGGAAGTTTATGGGAAATTTGCAGGATCAAACTTTATAGCAAACTGGGGCAGCGTAGGAATATTTGGGCCACTAACGGTGCATCCAGATCTATGGGATAAGGGAGTTGCAAAACATTTGTTAGATAAAACAATGGAGATTTTTGAAAAGTTGAAGACAAAACACGTAGGACTATTTACATTCGCTCACAGTCCAAAACATATCCACCTTTATCAAAGGTACGACTTTTGGCCGAGGTTTCTTAATGCAATAATGTCGAAACCTGTTAATCCCAATAGCATTATGAAAAAAAGAAAAGGGTTGATTAGTTGGACCAAATATTCCGATCTTCAGAAAGAACAGAGATCTGAAGGACTTGCCAAGTGTTATTCTCTAACAGATTCGATTTATCCCGGATTAGATCTGAAGATCGAAATACTATCTGTTACAAATCAAAAACTTGGTGACACGATCCTCTTGACTGATAACAAAAATGACAAATTCGCAGGAGTTGCAATATGCCACTGCGGGCCAAGAACCGAAGCCGGAAGTAATACGTGCTATGTTAAGTTTGGATTGGCTAGCGGAAACGGAAGCCAGTCTGCATCTGCTAATTTTGACAGTCTTCTAGAATCTTGTGAACATTTTGCAGCATCAAAGGGACTTTCTAAACTGGTGGCTGGCGTTAACATTGGTAACTTGGGAGCGTATAGGAAAATGATTTCCCAAGGATTCAAGACTGAATTTCAGGGGATTCTGATGACAAAAAATAGCGACCCGGGTTATCACAAAGAAGACGTCTATGCAATAGATGATTGGAGATAGGTGAATCAGTATCATACACTTGTTTATTGGTATTTGTAGGTAGTTTTTGGGTAATTCGTAATAGTATTCCGTCGGAACTCGATATATGAAGTTGACAGTAATAGACAGAAAAATCCCCAAGAGGATCTACTTATATAGCAAATCTTGCGTAAAGTATCGCATGGCCCGAGTTGAGATAAAGTGTAACGAAAATGGACCCGAATTGGTGGTAGTAGACGGAAAAGTGTTTGCCGCTATGTGTAGATGTGGAGCATCCAATAGCAAACCGTATTGCGATGGAAGCCATGCAAAAATAGGCTTTAAAGCAGAGGCAAAGGATATAGTTGTTGTAGAATAATAGTTACTATCCAGCCTAAACTCTGACTGCCAATCACAGTCCATATTAAGAGTTCACAACACATTATTTCTTGGTGTTCGAAGCCGATCCATTGCATAGTGAATTAAAAATTCTTGAATGAATTTTGTATCAAGTTTGTAGTAACGAAATTAAAAGGAAATAAAACAAAGTAACTTAAGTGCTAATCATGCTTGTAAGCCTTGGCCTCGTCTTTATTAACGTCTAACCACAGTTTATCTCCGTCGAACTTTACGGCCTTGTTCCTAGGTAAATAAAACCTATCTTTATCAACAACTCCTTTTTTTGTTATCACAAATTCATCATCTAGTTCTTGAACCTCACCCAAATCATAGTCGTCCAATCCCCTTGCTTCCTTTTTTATGACCTTGTTCCAATCTATTGTTTCGTTCATATAACTTCATATAGCAACATTTCATATAAAGATTGAAAGACCGCAGCGTGCGCCCAAAATTAAACCTTTTTACGAAATTCTTCGAACTATTCTGTAAGGTCGGACTGAAGAATGTTCAGAACATGAGTTGTAGAGGATTACTAATTAATGGTTATACCCGTCAAAGACTAGCAATTAATAAAACAAATTTAATTTTACTAGTTTACTTTATTAACTCTACAAGTAGGAAGATAGCCCCTGAGACTCCCAATGCAACAAGAAAGCCCTTCCAAAAATCCGTTAAAAAGTCGCTCATCTATTTTACTTCACCACATTCCCCACAAACAGGATCGCCTTAGATCCATTCTTAAACGTTACCAAATGTAATTAGCCTGATTACTTGCTGCAGATTTAAGAAATAATTCTACAAATCTCTTTGACCAATTTATTATATCAAGGGGCCTCTTGTTAGGTGTTCAAAAATTAAAGATGAATCAAGAAACTGTTAGTGTGTTCAATGAAGGATTAACTATAGGAGAAAATCTTCCTAATGATTATTTCGTTCCAAAGGATCCCGATAGATATCATCCTGCCCAAAGAGGGATTCCCATGACGTTCGAGTATTTGAGAAGCAATCGCCGCATCCCCAAGCACAGAATACTTAATACCGGCTTCAGCGATCATTTTCCAATATACGGTACAATTGAGATGCTTCCCTGATTAGGTAATAGTTCCTTGAGTAGCTGACCTAGTTCTCTTAACATAACTTTATTGAGCGGGCGAGAGTGATAGCTCTTTCTAAATCATCATCCAAAATTTCCTGCTTTTTATATTTTTTATTAAAGTATATCAAATCTACAATTTTGGTATTGTCCATATTTACTATGGTTGTAACGTCATTTCCGTTCCTAGAAGTTCCCCCGAATGTGCGATTTGTATTTCCTATCAACACTACAAGTTTGTCTACAATATTGAGCGACTTTGATGCATTTGAGATTTGTGTTTGGGTTTTCATTGGCTCATCCTTAATAACAACAGATACAGCTATCTTTGATCCATAACTATCATTGTATGTAATATCGATTCCCTCACCCACTACATTATCAAAATTTAGCTCATTTACGTATCCTTCATAGTTTGTTACTGTCAAAAGATTTCTAACGGCCTCACGTATGTCAGGTTCAATTGTATCCATACTATTGACACTCTTCTTTATCTGCATAAAATCTGATAGAGGAACATTCATTAAACTTCCCCTTATTTTGGATCCTGGATAAATAATTTTTATTGTATCATCAATTATTGATTCATCTAGTCTGAATGAACCTCGCTTTGAAGCTTGTTCTGTCGCATGGTAAAATATATTCAACATTGATCTTACATTTCTAAAGTCTGGAAACTCATTATAGACTAGTGTAATTTTTGTTTCAAGATCATTCTCTTGATCGGATGTAAAATGCTTATTCTCATCGTAATGTTTTATATACTCAAATATGATGTCTTTTAGTTCACCAAGAGTGTTAGAACCTGCCAGATCAATCTTGTAATTTGCTTTTTCCAACCTATCAAAGACTGAAGAATTCTCTTTTTTGATTTCATCATACGAGGAAGGAGTGAGTATCAGCATTAATATGGATGACGGTATGTGTGCATTAATTATTGCTTTAATAAATTCTAATGATTCTCTTTTAGAATCAAATTCATCAAACTGAAATATAGTTATTTTATTCAATAATTTTAGGTTAATGTCAGCTATTGCACTCAAACTATTTATCACACCTTCAAGGG
>JBHENS010000026.1:0-19045 GCA_046261955.1 Nitrososphaeraceae archaeon
ATTCACATTTTATGCCATCGTCGGATTATTTGAATCTATCGATATTGTAAACAAATCGAAGACAATCACCTAAAAAATAGGCCGGTTGACTATAAGTTTCCGGCAAAACATCCCATTAACAAGAATTACCAATTGTGGAACGTATTCGAGTAGGTAAATCTTCAATTGCTAGATGTTGATTGATGGTTTTGAAACGTATTTATTAAAATCTACTAAATACTGCTCAAGACATAATATATAAAACAATGTGTTATTGCATTACTTGTAAATAAAATCTTCTAAATATGTTACTGTATCATGGTACAGAAGATCCATAATCCATCGATTTTCTATCCATCTTGAAACTTAATTGGTTAAATTATGTAGTAAAAACACGCTCTTTTTCCGTTCTCTGCATCTCAACAAACGTTTCGAACCTTCCAGTTACTTCAGAAATTGAGATTATTTGAAATATTTTCAATAAGGCTGTGTGAATTTCCTCTTTTAATTTTGGATCCCTGTTTATTCCAACTACGGCCTTGACATTTATTCCTAAAAGAGGTTCATTCACAACTATAGTAGATTTTTGGATTAAATTTCTCTTGTATAGTCGCTTAATTCTACTATACAGGACAGAAGTATTAGTGGATAATAACTTACTCAATCGTGGCACCGAAATATTAGCATTCTTACAAAGTTCTGACAATATTTTCATGTCTAAATCGTCGAATTTTTGCAATTTCTAGTCAATAATATTCTTAAGTATTAATAAATGTAATTTTTAGTCAAAATTGAATATTATGACACATTGTGCTAAAAAAATTAATAATATCGATATTCCGTTCCAAAACACATTCCATCAGGTAAAAAGAAATGACAAATTAGAAATGTTGAAAAATGAAATGTACAAAAGAATACTGGATAGTTTTTTGTCTAATTCGCTTAATCAGCAGAAGAAACTATATATATTTAAACTACCATATTTAGGCTCACCTAATGCTACTTCCATCAGAAATTGAATCCAGATTACTAATCCCTGCTGTAAGAGCTATATTATCAAAAGAGCTGGCAATTGAAAAGGGACTAAAGGAAGAAGAGGTAGCTAGAATGTTAGGAATTACTCAAGCAGCTGTAAGCAATTATCTAAGAGGTACTCGTGGAGATAATGAATTAATCTCAAAACTAATGTCACTAAGTGAAATTATGAGTATGATTAAAGAAATTAGCGATGATCTTTCAACCAATAGGGCATATACAGCAAAAACATTATCTAAATTTATCGCATTGTGCAATTATATGCGATACTCACTCATCATCTGCGATGCACACCATAGTCTTGAAAGAAATATTGATGAAAAAGTATGTGAACAATGCAAGATTATCCTGACTGGAACCCAGCAGTGAGTATCAGATAAGATTAGGTTTATTTCTTCTTTTCTGCGCTTATCATGTTCAATACATTTGAAATTACTTCTGATCCTTTCAATGTACCTATAGAACCTTTACTTGCCCAAGATTCAGTAAAACGTTGACTTCCATCACTTTTGATACCATTTCCTGATATCAATAATGGGATTGGATCATCTGAATGTGATTTTTTAATACAAGGAGTAGAGTGATCGCCTGAAATTACGACTACATGTTCCTTAGTTACACATTTCAAAAATTCACCAAAGAAATTTTCATCTATCAATTCAATGTTAGACATTTTACCCGATGCATCTCCATCATGTCCATATTCATCAGGTCCTTTTATGTGAACATAGACAAGGTTATATGAGTTTAGGATTTTTGCAACATCTTTTCCCTTTTGTTTATAATCATCAATTTTTTGTGAAAAAAATAAATCCATGCCAATTATTTTTGCAATTCCGATTTCTACAGGCATATCTACAAGACAAGAAGTAGAAATGTCATACTTTTCATTAATAGGTTGAAGATGAGGAACCCTATTACCGGCATCTCGCAATAGTATTACACTCATTGGTTTCTTTTTGTTTGAAATCCTGTTAAGGTTTACTGGATGTTCCTTCATTAAAGAAATAGACTTACGAGTAAATTCATTAACAATTTTTGCTGACAAGATCGATGATTCAGAATTGTCTTCTGATTCAGATTCCTGGACAACCATATTATCAACGTCAGTTTTAGCAATCCCAATACCATTCAATTTACCATATGAAGGATCGGTATTAGTTATCTTTTCAGATAACGATTTCTTGCTGTATCTAAATTTAATAATTACACGATGGGAAATAGTAGGGGTTATCTTAACTGAGACATCCGGATCGTCAAATTTTATATTGTCTTCCAGAAATGAACATATAGTGCTTGCTTCTTGCTTAATGATATCTCGCCCCGCACGCCTATCAATTATTTTACTGTTATCTAGCGTCGCAAAATTACCTCTTAAGGCCAAGTCACCATCACGGAAATCAACTCCGGATCCAATTATTTCCACAATTCCTCTTCCTGCATATTGTTTTCCCTGAAAATCATAACCTAGCATATTGAATACCGCGATATCAGATTGAGGAGATATTCCCTTGCCTACGCTTATCACCTGACCCATTTTCCCCTCTCTTGCGAGAGAATCAATATTGGGAGTCTTTGCTGCCTCTAGTGGAGTTTTGCCACTCAAGTCCGGATTTGGTAGGTCACCAATTCCATCAAGTAGAACGTATAATATTCTAAAATCCTGATTTTCAGACAATGCTGAAAGAGATAAAAAACCATGATTTATCTGTAATGTCAATAAGACCTTCCTAATGAAAATATCATACAAAGGATTAAAAAGAACTACAGAATTAGGTGTTTAAGACAAATTGAGAATAATGGCTGTTGGAAGTAGAATTTTTGTAACAAGCTTTCAATTGGCCGGTGTCGAAGGCGTTAAGGTAGAATCAGCATCCGAAGCTCTTGATCACATAAACAACCTAGATAGTGTTAGTGATGTAGGACTTGTTCTTATAAGTGAAGACATTGGTAAGGAAATTCGGACTCAACTAACCAGTATTAGAGCCAATCGCCCAATTCCACTAATTTTTGAATTACCTGCACCGGGCAGTAATAAAGAAAATGTAGATTACAGGGCCTTACTAAAGCAGATTTTGGGTGTATGATTCCTTTAATTTTGAGACCAGCATTATAAATGAGTAGGAATCAGCGTCTGTTCCAAATTAGTTGGATTGATGGAATACACGTCGTTATCATCCAACCTAATTTCAAACGTATAGTCTATATTTAGAATAATTTAACGATACCAATTGCTCCTTATTGTACTTCTTGGTATCATATTAGCAATCAATATTGGTATCCTTGCTTGCTGGTCCTATTTTCTTGTTTTCATCACCTGGTCAATTTCAAAATCACCAAAATTAGAATGGTCAGCAAGATATAGAACAAAATCAAAACCTAAGATCAGTATCATTGTACCAGCAAGGAATGAAGAAGGAAAAATATCGAAATGTTTACAGTCATTGTTATCGCAGGACTATGATAACTATGAAGTAATTGCAATTGATGATTCGTCTACAGATAAGACGCTCTCAATTATATCAGAATTATCTAAAAAAAATCATAGATTGATACCAGTAAAGTCCCCGCCCAAGCCTGATGATTGGATTGGAAAGAGTTGGGCATGTTTCCAAGGCTACCAAAAATCAACTGGAGAAATCCTTTTGTTTACTGACGCTGATACCGTGCACAGATCAGATGCTTTGTCATCCGCAGTTAATACAATGGTGCATGATGAGTTAGATGCACTTACATTAGTGCCAAAGCTTTTGTGCTCGGATATTATTACAAAATTCACCTTACCTGTACTGTCTGTATTTCTACATTCAAGATATTCTCCACTTCGTGTAAATAATCCAAAGAATAAGATCGGCTATTTCTTTGGTAGTTTCTATTTAATATCCAAAAAAAATTATGAAAAAATTGGAACTCATGAACAAGTACGTCAAGAGTTAGTTGAAGATGGCGCATTAGGACGAAGAGTAAAAGAACAAAGAATGAAATTAAGATTAATCAGAGGCGAAAACTATGTTGAGGCATTATGGGCGAGAGATCCGCGTTCATTATGGCATGCATTGCGTCGTATAATCATACCATTGCACACACAAAAGAAAAGATCTGCAATGATGGTTACGGCTTTTATCTTTTTTATTCTGATGGAACCATTTCTAATTTTGCCTACTACTTTACTTTATTTATTTGACAATTCACTAAAAGGACCCTTGCTGACTATCAATTTATTAACAATAATTCTAATGCTTACCTGCACAATTGTTCAATCTCATTTCGGCCTCTTACAAAAATCAATTTATGGTATTGGTTTTGTAATAGGATGTGTTGTAATCACTCTTTGTTTCCTGATCTCTGCTTTTAATTTAAAAGGAAATAGAGTGGTAAGGTGGCGTGATAGGACCTACTTCGTAGGTACGAAGCAGCATCCGTTTCATTTATAAAAAAAGGCAAATTGGGTCTGGAAAAATTCAACGGCCATTGGCATATTTAACGAATTCTTCGCAAATCAATTATCAATACTGTTAGCACGCGTCAATCAAATCATCCAAAATTGTCCTGAAACAAATTATTAATAATAAAGCCTATCAATAATAATAGGATATTGAAATCTCAGCTGGATGGAATAGATGTGTCTACGATGAATGACATAGTTCAGAGAGTACAGGACTTTCCGATAAGCAAAGAGGAAGTTTTTGAACTAGTAGAAGGGTATGATACAAAATCTCTATGTACCTTAGCGAAAGCATTAAGGGACATATGTAAAAATGGTCCAATTACATATTCTAGAAAAGTGTTCATAAACTTGATCAACCTCTGCAGGGATACGTGTTCTTACTGCACATACAAAAAAGAGTTATCGGATCTTGATTTGTCAATTATTACAAAGGATCAGGCCTTACACATAGCAACTCTAGGTAAGCGTCTAAAGTGTACCGAGGCATTAATCGTCACTGGAGAAAGGCCTGAACAAAAATATCCAGAATACAGAGAATGGTTAAAAAAATATGATTGTTCAACTACTGGGGAATATGTAGACCAGATAAGTAAATCAATTTTGGAGGAAACAGGACTGTTACCACATACTAATGCTGGTACATTAAATTACGATGAATTATCACTCCTCAAAAAATCAAATGTAAGCCTTGGATGTATGTTGGAAACATCTAGTGAAAGACTTACGGGCAAGAACATGCCACATGAATTTGCTCCCAGCAAGAATCCAAGAGCTAGAATTCAATTTCTTGAAAATGCAGGTAAATTAAAAATTCCCATTACAACAGGGTTACTAATTGGAATTGGGGAAACGTTAGAAGAAATAGTTGACTCATTAATTGTAATTAGGGAAATTAATCAAAAACATGGAAATATCCAAGAGGTAATAATGCAAAACCACGTTCCGAAAGAAAATACCAAAATGAAGAGCTTTTTGCCACCAACAATTGATTTATTTTTACTCACTGTTTCCTTAGCAAGGATTATTATGCCACATATGAACATTCAGGTCCCGCCTAACCTTAGTCCTAATCATTATTCGACCTATATTGAAGCAGGAATTAATGATTGGGGTGGGATATCTCCCTTAACAATTGATTTCGTAAATCCAGAGTCCCCTTGGCCCGATATTAAAGAAGTTAAACAGGCAACCAATAAGGCAGGCTATACCTTTAGAGGAAGACTTGCAATTTATCCCGAATTTCTCTTGAACAGAAGAGAGTTTATTCCAAAGAATCTTTGGAACTATATTACCCCACTATCGGATAGTTCTGGATTAGTGAAGGAGGAATTAATTTGATACTTGAGTCTATGTTGAAAAAGATAGATCCGGTTGTTTCAGATATATTAAATCAGTCACTTGATTCTAAGAATATCTCCACAAAACAAGCTGTTGAATTATTTCACACAAATGGGACCGAAATGATCATGACTACAATGGTGGCTGACATGTTAAGGAGAACAAAAGTAGGTAATGAAGTAACTTATGTTATCAATAGGAATATCAACTTTACAAATGTTTGTATCAAAAGATGCGGCTTTTGTGCGTATAGTAGAGACTTTAGAAATGATGAAGGTTATTTTCTGCCGATATCGGAGGTCGTGAGGAGAGCGGAAGAAGCATCGAAACTGGGCGCAACTGAAATTTGTATCCAGGCAGGATTACCACCACAGATGGATGGCTTATTGTACGTCGATATTTGCAAGGCGATAAAAAAGGAATTACCCAATATACACATTCATGCTTTTTCGCCTGAAGAAGTCATGTACGGATGCAGTAGATCAGGACTTTCTGTTAAGGAATACCTGAGTATGTTGAAAGAAGCTGGATTAGGAAGCTTACCAGGGACAGCTGCAGAGATTCTGGATCAGGATTTAAGGGATCTGATATCGCCAGGTAGAATCTCGGTAGCTGATTGGATTAATGTTATTACTACAGCACATAGACTAAAAATTCCTACGACATCCACAATAATGTATGGTCATGTAGAAACAACTGAACATAAGGCTAAACATTTAGAATTGATAAAATCGATTCAGAAACAGACAGGAGGGTTTACTGAATTTGTACCTCTGAGTTTTATTCATAAAGAAGCTCCAATGTATAATCATAATCTAGTCAATGGTATTTCACCAGGTCCTACAGGTCAAGACGTGATAAAGATGCATGCTGTTGCGAGAATCATGCTAAATAATTTTATAGACAATATTCAAGTTTCATGGGTCAAGGAAGGTGCGAAAATGTCTCAACTACTTCTTGATGCTGGAGTAAATGATTTTGGGGGGACTTTGATTAATGAAAGCATTTCCACCTCAGCAGGATCCGAATTTGGACAGCTAATGAAACCTAAGGAAATAAGGTCATTGATAACGTCTGCAGGTAGAGTACCTGCTCAGAGAAATTCGGTGTATGGAGTCATAAAAATATTTGATGAGAATAATAAAGAAAAAGAATCGTTGCTAGATGCAGCAGAAGCATCAAAGTTTGGTTCCTATCATGAATTAATAAGACTTGATAAATTCAGATACAATCATAAAAAATGAAGATATGATTTTGTAGGTCAGCACTTTAACCATGACAAATGACAGATATGCTTATTTCATATTGAAATTGAAATAGCATATGGAACATCTCGATAGTAACAAGTTGATAGCCAAAGAAAAAGATCATTACATTAGTTTACTGATAATAATTATATTTCAATTTGATACTTTACTTTTTCACTACATTTAAGAATCTCAAACCTACACATTAGGAGCATTTGATAAACCTTGGGATATTAATTTCTGGGAGAGGTAGTAACATGGAATCAATCTTAAATTTCTTGAAAGAAAATGCGATTGCAGATGTTTGTCCTAAAATAGTAATCTCCAGTAAACCAGAAGCAGAAGGTCTCAAAAAGGCTACAAAATTTGGAATTCCCACAAAGGTTGTTTCAAATAATTTAAAAGGTTGGGATTATGACAAGGAAATAGTAAATGTATTACAAGAATACGGGGTAAATCCAGAAAACGGGCTTGTATGTTTGGCTGGTTATATGCGACTTCTAAGTCCGGAATTTGTAAGAACATACAAAATGCGCCTCATGAATATACATCCATCACTTTTGCCATCATTTCCTGGGCTTAATTCGCAAAAAAAAGCGCTAGATTATGGAGTAAAAGTAACTGGATGCACTGTCCACTTTGTTGACGAGGGATTAGATTCAGGACCTATTATCGCGCAGAAACATGTGATAGTATCGGACAATGATACATATGAAACACTATCAGACAGGATCCTTGAACAAGAGCATATTCTATATCCTGATTGTGTAAAGCTTTTTTCTGAAAGGAGGTTACTTGTTGAAGGTAGAAAAGTAGTCATTACTTAACAGTGAAAGAAAAATAATCTGGTCGATATAGTAAAGCAAAAAAATGACGTTGTGATTTTTTAAAATATTTGGGCAAATTAATAGACGGAATACTAGTGTCTCAACACCTTAAACATACGATCGGAAATGAGGTATCAGCTTTAGGAAATAAGGGAATTAAACCTTGTTTAGCTACTGTTTTAGTTGGCAATAATCAAGCATCTGCCACATATGTTAAAAATAAGCAAATCGCGGCAAGCAGTGTAGGAATATTAACAAGAGATTTCAAACTCCCGGAAAACATATCTCAAGAAGAGCTCGTCAAGACAATAAATGAATTAAATCATGATGAGAATGTTCATGGAATACTGATCCAACTTCCACTACCAAATCAAATTGAAACATCTATTACCAATATGGTAAGCCATGAGAAGGATGTGGACGGATTAACATCTTACAATTTAGGTCTTCTATTAGAGGGAACTCCGAAACTCGTACCATGTACTCCTTTAGGTATTCTCGAATTATTAGATTATTACAACATCAATGTTAAGGGGATTGATGTGGCTATAATAAATAGAAGTAATTTAGTTGGAAAGCCGCTAGGGATCTTATTAATGAATCGCGATGCAACTGTGACCTTTTTCCATTCAAAATCAAAAGGAATGGAAGATAAATTGAAAAACTTTGATTGTATCATTACGGCGGTTGGAGATCGTCAAAAATTTACTCTAACAAGCAATATGGTCAAGGATGGTGCCATAATATTTGACGTTGGGATTTCAAGAATAAATGGAAAAATTCAAGGAGATGTAGATTTTAAATCAGTTTCAGAAAGAGCTGGATACATTACTCCTGTGCCTGGTGGAGTCGGTCCAATGACAGTTACAATGTTATTAAAAAATACGGTGCATGCAGCCAGTCTCATAAATAAGATTAGCAATCATTAGAACTATGAAGTTATACAATCAAGGACAGAAATCAATTTTACGAAAAGAGATTCTTCACAAAAGAAACTCTTTGAGTCAATTTCAAATAGCCAGCATAAGTAAATTAATTCAAAAAAACCTCATAGAAAGTCCAGAATTTATTGAATCGAAATCTATTGGGATTTATCTTCCGATTGGTTCAGAAGTACGAACAGCTGATATTATTAGAAATGCACTGGAATTAAAAAAGACATTACTGTTACCTCGTGTGATAACTAATGATCTCCGATTTTATATTGTAGAAAAGGATTTTGATCAAGATTCGTTTGACATAAATAAATTTGGAGTTAAAGAACCAAAGGAAACAAATGGGAATTTAGATTTTATTGATTTGCTAATTGTTCCCGGAATAGCATTTGATTACTATGGATACAGAATTGGATATGGACATGGTTATTATGATAAATATATGACTAATGGAAAATTTTCAAAATCTATTGGTCTAGCATATGACCTTCAAGTAATAAAAAGTCCCATTCCAAAATCTGAATACGATAAAAAAATAGATATTTTATACACTGAGAGCGGATTTCATATATTTGATACCTTTTGATGCTATGTCCCTTCTAAAGTATTCTTCATCATCTCCCCAATGTATTTTTGATACCGCTGAATATGACTTATTTTTAGCTCCCTCAAGGGTATCATCGAGTGAGGTAACTGATAAGACCCTCCCACCATTTGTAATAATTTCCCCCATTGAATTTTTCTTGGTTCCTGCATGAAATACGTAAGTATCAACACCATATTTCGAATTTAATCCATGAATGACTTTCCCTGTTTGATACTCCCCAGGATAACCTCTTGAAGCCATGACTATACAAACTGAATGTTTATCCTTCCATCTAATGGGCGGCATTGAATCAAGCCTTTCATCCATAGCTGCTTCAAGATATTCCAAAAAACTAGAATCCATTCTTGACAATATAGATTGACATTCGGGGTCACCCATTCTCACATTAAATTCCAATACGTATGGTTCATTTGAACCGCGTTCTATCATGATTCCTGCATATAGAAAACCTCTGAACTTAATTCCTTTATCATTTAACCCCTTCAGTGTAGGATTCATTATTTTCTCAATTATCTTGGTACTTATTTTTTCTGTGATGAGAGGCGTAGGACAATAGCTGCCCATTCCCCCAGTATTAGGACCATTATCTTGGTCGAAGATATTCTTGTGATCTTGACTTGTTGCCAGCGGAACTATAGACTTTCCATCGCAAAGAACAATAAATGATGCCTCATCGCCATAAATTCTCTCTTCCATGAGAATCTTATTTCTGGAATTTCTGAATTCATTGTCGTTGAAGATTTTCTGAATGGCTTGGATAGCTGACTTTTGAGTGTCACAAACAAACACACCCTTACCGGCAGCGAGTCCATCAACTTTGACAACTACATTTTTTGAGGAGGATTTGACATGATTTATAGCAGCATCGGCATCTGAAAAGATTGAAAAAGAAGCCGTCTGAATTCCCATGTCATGCATGAAAAGTTTTGCGAATACTTTACTTGATTCTAATCTGGATGCGCTTTTACTAGGACCAAATATTGGTAATTGATTCTTTTCAAATAAATCAACAATCCCCAGTGAAAGGGGTTTTTCAGGACCCACTATTGTAAAGGAATTGTTCTCCTTTGCAAATTGACAAAGCTTCGTTAAATCGTTGGAATCTATTTCGATATTATTATCTGTCCCTCCATTCCCCGGGGCAAAAAATACCTCTTTCTTTGTATCATGGAAGAGCTTCCACCCAATGGAATGTTCTCTTCCTCCAGATCCGATAATCAAAATGGTATCATATTGATTCAATTCAGATCATGAATTTAGAATTCAAAATTCCACCCAACTCAAGCTAGATCGCCTGTTTCATTTCGAATCATGAGGTAATTATCATTTATCACTGATCTTACAAAATCATAATATTCTGAATCAGAAAAACGAACAGTATCAACTTTTGAACTTATTTTTTCCTTAGCAAAACCTAAGTGATAACATAGACCCTGACCGGAAAGTGTCCTAAAATAATAATCATTACATGAGCAATAATCCAAATCTAAATCAATCCAATATTCATGATGTTTTCCAACGACTGTCCAGATGATTTTTTTACTAGGTTCAAATAAATGACATTTCAGCGATGGGAATATTGATAATATGCACCTCTTACCTGAATATCTGTCATCTAGAATCCCGCTTTATAAATATGATTTCTCCCGATTCGATTGATTCTAACATGAGTGGGTCTTCGATGCAGTGCCCTATGTGATTCATGCTAATCCCTTTAGTATCTTGCAACACGATACAAATGGAACCATTAGAAACCATGAATCCCAGATCTCCCCTCTTAAAGGTTAATTTCTGTTTTTCTGCGCCTACAGTTATTCCGGTTTCTACATACCCTATTTTATGCTCAATAAAATGAAGTCTTCCCGAAATTGGCATTGTTTTAATAATATTAGAAAAAGTGATGGGCGACAGATGACGTACAAATTCCAATAGTATTTTCCCCTTGCCGCCGGCTTCTAACAGAACTTGAATCCTTGAGACGGAGTTTGGGGTGCTCCAGGTCATATCTAGCTGTAAATTAATTCTATATTGCTATTAATTTGTTGATTTATTAGCAACATTTAATTATATATTCACTTTTTTTGCTTTTATTCTTGGTTTTAAGACGTTCTAGCTCTGAAAAAAATAAGGAAAAAAAACTCGTCAAAGTGAAAAAACAGCCCAAAGTAAAAAAAGAAACAGAAACAAAGGGTAAGGGGCATCAAGAAAAACAAAAGAAAAGTAAGAAAACCAAAATTGAGATACTGGAAACTGAAGAAGAATCAAAAAGTGGCAGGCCGAAGGACGAAGTAGTAGTTTATCCAGAAATGGACTTTGAATCTAGGGAAATACCCCCTCAAGATAGTCGGGTATTGATAGGTCCACCAACATTGACTAGATTTGAACGTGCGAGAATAATAGGTTCAAGATCGTTACAACTATCACTTGGTGCACCAACTTTAGTTGATTCATCGAAAAAGTTTAATGATACAATATCAATCGCAATAGCAGAGTTGGATTTGAAAGTTCTTCCCATTTCCATAAGAAGAATACTGCCTAATGGATTATATCAGGATATTCCGATTGACTGGTTAAAATAACTAGTATAAATTAGAAAAAACAAGCGTCTAAATTTTCGACGATCGACAATTTACTAGTATGAATCATGATCAAATCGGTAAAAGTAAAGTGTAGGTATTTTCTTATCAATCAAGTTAGGAAAATTTAAATCTCGATATTTTACAACTCTATGAGGGTCAAAATTCCTACAATTCATGGTAATCACATAGGCCTTAATGCGATGATAATTTTAGAAGATGGTTCAACGTATCGAGGTACGGGTTTTGGTTATCCAAAGACAGTTGGCGGCGAATTTGTTTTTAATACTGGAATGGTAGGTTACACCGAGACTTTAACTGATCCATCGTATAGAGGGCAAATCTTGTGTTTGACTTATCCACTTATTGGGAACTATGGAGTGCCGAGCAACTCCATTACTGATAGCTATGGATTGCCAAAATATTTTGAATCTGATAACATTCAAGTTTCTGGATTGATTGTTCACGAGGTGTCTACCGTAGCTAATCATAGAGAATGCCACAAGACTTTAGATCAATGGTTATATGATGAAAAAATACCAGGAATTAGCGGGATTGACACACGGGACTTAACCAAGAAAATTAGAATAAAAGGAGTAATGAAAGGTGCTCTCTCAGTTTCGGAAAAACAAATAAACACAAAAGAATTATTGAATACTATCAAGAGAACCAAATATGATGGATTTAACTTCATGTCTCAGGTATCCATTGACAAAACAGTTGAATATGGAGATCCAAAATTAGAACCGATAGTGTTGATTGATACGGGCACAAAATATAGCATTATTCGTAATATTTTACGGATGGGGTATAGGGTTATTCGAGTTCCATGGGATATGTCGTTTAATAAGATTATTTCTTATAGACCCAAGGGTATTATAATAAGTAACGGTCCCGGAGATCCTAAAATGTGCAATAGTACAATAGATACCGTCAATAAATTGTTTGATTCAACATTACCAATATTAGGCATATGTTTAGGAAACCAAATTATCGCACTTGCTGCAGGTGGCGATACATACAAGTTGAAATTTGGACACAGAGGTCAAAATAAAGGATGCACTGAACTAGACACCAATCAAACCTTCATTACTAGTCAGAATCATGGATATGGGGTAAAATCAAACACGCTTAATAAAACTGGATTCAAAGCATGGTATATTAATTCCGATGACAATACTATTGAGGGCATCAAACATGAATCGAAACCTATAATCGCAGTGCAGTTTCATCCAGAAGCGTCTCCCGGACCTTATGATTGTCTGCACATATTCGAAAGTTTTAAAGATCTTGTTGAACAAAATGGATCTAACGAAAAGTCTATTCAGAGTGATAGAGTAAATGGAGGTGGGAAAATTTTCCAAAGAATGAAACCATAAAGAAAGCAATAGTATTGGGAAGCGGAGCAATAAAGATCGGAGAAGCGGGCGAAAGTCAGAAATTCTGACCGCCAATTTGACTATTCCGGTTCACAATGCCTCAAAGCTTTGTCCGAAGAAGGAGTTAAGACCGTACTCGTAAATCCCAATGTAGCAACCATCCAAACAGATACTAGATTTGCGAATAAGGTATATTTGTTACCAGTAAACGGATATTACATAAACCAAATAATAGAGAAGGAACTTCCTGATTCAATAATGTTAGGTTTTGGTGGCCAGACCGCATTAAATTGCGGAGTATCATTACATGATGAAGGAATTCTAGATAAATATAAAATACAAGTATTGGGCACCCCTATAAATAGCATAAAGATTACTGAAGACAGACAACAATTTAAAACTGCAATGATAAAGAGTAACGTTCCTGTACTAGAGAGTTCTCCAGCATATAATTTAAGAGAGGCACTGGATGTTGCAGAAAAAATAGGGTATCCGGTGATGACCAGGGTTGCATACACTCTTGGCGGCAAAGGAGGAGGAGTTGCGCATAATGAATATGAACTGCAAGAGATTGTTCAGCGAGGGCTTTCATTGAGTCTAGTAAATCAGGTATTAATTGAGAAATATATCGGAAGTTGGAAACAAATAGAATATGAAATGATGAGGGATTACACTGGTAATAGCATTGCGATTTGCAATATGGAAAATGTTCTAGGAATGAGGGTGCACACGGGGGATAATATTGTTATCGCACCGTCACAGACAATCAATAATGAAGAATATCATAGATTACGCTCCGCTGCAATTAGAGCAGTAGAATATTGTGGCATTGTCGGGGAATGTAATATTCAATTTGGCTTGGATCCGCAAAGTGAATCATATTGCGCAATTGAAATAAATGCTAGACTCTCGAGATCATCGGCTCTAGCCAGCAAAGCAACTGGATATCCTTTGGCATATATGGCAGCAAAAATGGGACTTGGTTACTCCCTCACAGAACTAGTAAATAGTATAACTAAAGCTACAACAGCTTGCTTTGAACCTTCTTTAGATTATGTAGTCTTAAAAATGCCTCGTTGGGACTTCAGGAAGTTTGAATTGGTTAACAGAAGGATTGGCACGAGCATGAAGTCAGTGGGGGAGGTTATGGCAATTGGCAGAACATTTGAAGAAGTCTTGCAAAAAGCAATTAGAATGACTGATACGGGAAAAATGGGCCTTGTTGGAAACGAACAAGATATGAAGGAAGAATTAGAATTAATTGAACAAAAATTGTTGTATCCAAGTGATGAAATTTTATTTGATGTTGTTAAGGCTATGCGATTGGGAATTTCCGTATCCAGAATAAGTAAACTTTCAACAATAGATTCATGGTTCTTGGTAAAAATCAAAAATATTGTGGACATGTATGATAAATTGCATGGGGTCGATGTGTCTGATATTTCTGAGGGTTTATTGAGAGATGCAAAAAAGTACGGATTTTCAGATTTGCAGATAGGAAAATGTTTAGGTGTAAAAGAAATAACTGCCAGAAAATTGAGGCAAAAACTTGGTATTAATCCAGTTGTAAAACAAGTAGATACTTTAGCTGCAGAATGGCCTGCAAAGACAAATTATCTGTATTTAACTTATGGAGGAGAGAAAGATGATATTGTTTTTAGGAAAGAGAAAAATTCTGTAATGGTACTTGGGGCTGGACCGTACAGAATCGGCAGTAGTGTAGAATTTGATTGGGGTACGGTTAACATGGTTTGGGGCCTAAAAAATAATGGCATAAAATCAGTATCAGTTATTAATTGCAATCCTGAAACGGTTTCTACTGATTATGATATCTCGGACAGACTATATTTTGAGGAATTATCATTAGAACGGATTTTAGATATATATGAAAAAGAACGTCCTAAGGGAATAGTAACATGTGTAGGAGGGCAGACGGCAAACAATCTTGTACCTAAATTAGGAGAACTAAATGTACGTATTATTGGTACTGATAGTATCCATACGGATATGGCGGAAAACAGAGAAAAGTTCAGTAGATTGCTAGATTCATTGAATATAAAGCAGCCCCCTTGGAATAAGTTTACGGATCTGAATGGAGCAAAAACATTTTCTCAAAATGTAGGATTCCCTGTTTTAGTAAGGCCATCATACGTGTTAAGTGGGGCAGCCATGAAAGTAATATGGAATGACGAACAGTTAGAGCGATACATCAATGAGGCTGCGCAAGTAAGCCCCGAGTATCCAATTGTGATTAGCAAATTCTTTCAGGATTCAGCCGAGGTTGAAGTAGATGCGGTTTGTAATGGAAAGGATGTCATTATAGGCGCACTAATTGAGCATATTGATAACGCAGGTATTCATTCTGGAGATGCTATGATGTGTATACCTCCATGGAGATTGAACAGACAAACAATGAATACAATAGTAGATTATTCAAATATGATAGCTAGAAAGTTGGAAGTGAAAGGTCCGCTTAATATCCAGTACTTGGTCAAGGATGATGAGGTATATGTGATAGAGGCAAATGTCAGAGCATCAAGGACTACCCCCTTTGTATCAAAAATAGTTGGAATTAATTTAATTTCGTTAGCCTCCAAAGCGATAACTAATGGTAAATTACCAGACAGTCTTAATGAACCTTGGTTAAAAATTAGTGGTTTTGGAATAAAAGTCCCACAGTTTTCATTTATGCAATTGGAAGGTTCAGACATAGTTTTGGGTGTTGAAATGCAGTCAACAGGAGAAGTTGCTTGTCATGGTAACAGTTTTTATGATGCTTTGTCAAAAGCCTATGAAGCAGCTGGATATAATTTACCACTGTCAGGATCGGCATTGATAACAATAGGAGGACAAAAAAACAAAGAAAAAATGCTTTCTCCGATCTCGCTCATAAACTCGATGAAATTTAATATTCTGGCAACAGAACATACAGCTGAATTTATCAAGAACAACATCACTACAAATGTGCAGGAAGTACACAAGATTAGCGAGCCGATAAGAAAGCCAAATATTGCAGATCTCCTATATGACAAAAAAATAGATTTCATAATAAATATTCCATCTACATCTACCATCGAAAAGTACGTAGGTATGCTAGATGATGAATATCAAATCAGAAGAAAAGCTGTAGAAATGGGAATTCCAGTACTTACCACAGTCGAGTCATCAATTTCATTCATACATTGTTTAGAGTGGAGAAATAATAATAAACCGTCAATAAGTCCATTATCCAAATATCATATTAACTAAAGTCAGGAGTTAAAGACTTCACTTAACAGATTTTCATTACCAATAATGGTTCCATCAATTGATACAATCAGACACCTATCTATACTTTCCTTACTCAGTATTTTTTTCAAAATAGGCGAATTAATTTTCCTATTTTTCATTCTGCTGTTACCATAAGTATATTTATTAAATGAAGGTAACAATATAAGATCCAATGAACCCTTTGTACTTGGAAATATAGATTCCTTTTTTACTTTTAAAAAAATCCAGATTTTTTGTCCATTCAGAATACTATTTTCTCTGAAAAAAGTCGGATGAATGTGTCCCATAATAATTTTATTAATATTAGACCTAAGCTCTGACGGTAACGTATGTCCGTGCGTTAGGAGAATATCACCCAATACCATCCCTTTAACTCCAATCAGATGTACTTTCTCCGGTGTAATCAATCCTATCCTCGAATCATGATTTCCAGGAATCAAATAGACTTCACAGATTTCAGACAACGAATGCAAAAAATTAGGAATCAAATTCCAATCTTCCCTTCCTACTTTATAGATATTGTTTTTTATGTCACCGAGCAATACAATAGAAGTTACTTTGTTTGAAATAACAATATCACTCAACTCTTTTTCAATCTCTCTTACAATATGATACCAATCAATAGAAATATCAGTATTTTGTAACCAGTACGTTTTACCAATATGCAAGTCACTGATTACCAGCACTCTGTTTGTCTTATTATCATCGAATACATCAATCAATAAAGCTGGTTTATTTTCAACTATATTGATTTGACTCATAATATCTTACAAAGCTCTATCGCATATTAAAAACATTTGATTCTTTCAAAAATAAGACAGAATTTTTCACACACATCGCAATGATGTAGGAAGACAGACCTTAGAAATAATTATTATCGAATAGAATAATACCATAAGAGTTAAGACCACCTATTCGTGAACAATATCATGAATTTTAATTTGCTGGTAACAACTTTTAGATACAGAGAAAGTGACGCCTTTGATGAAGTATTGCAACTGTTAGACGTTCTAGGCGATAAGGATCCTTCAATTGAGGTTTCGTCTGTTTCAGGGATTATACTTGTAGATACTTGTCTTGATCCCTTTCAAGTTGTGGAAAATTGTAGAGAAATGGTTAGAAATGAACCATGGAAATTCAGATACGTTCTCAGAATCATACCATTAGAAAAGAATTGTAAGGCAGAATTAACCGAGATCCATAGTGTTGTCAATCAGCTTTGTAGAAAAATGGACGTACATGAGACCTTCATGGTAATGATAGAAAAAAGACATTCTAAATTACATTCTAATGACATTATTTCTACCGTGACAAGCAAACTGGATATGAAAGTAAATTTAGACGATCCAAATTGGATAATACTAGTCCAAATAGTAAATAGAGTTGCTGGTATTTCGATTCTCAGACCTAATCAAATATTTAGTTCTGTAAAGGAAAAAATATCTCTACAATAATGTAAAAAATTATCAATATGGTAACATTCATTCGATGTAATTTGAACACCTGATTGTATGATGTCAGGATTTTGAATACGACCATTTTCTCATCCATTGTAACAAGTTAATTATTGATTCTACTAATTCTTGTCCTTTTGGGGTAAGCGTATATTCCACCCTAGGTGGTATTTCATTGTATGCTTGTCTATGCAAAATCCCTCCGTATTCTAATTCCTTTAGTCTACGAGCAAGTGTCTTACTACTGAAGCCTTTCAACAGTTGCCGAAATTCTTTGTGTCTTACGGGTTTTATAGAGCAACACAAAGGTATTAACATCTCTAATGTTCCTCTTCTTGTAACCAGCTTTCGAATTTTTGCTGTTTCTTTCATTAGTATAGCTGCACTATACCCTTCGAAACTACACTCATTGCGATACATCGGTAACTTGTGATTTTTTTTGTCCATTTGTTTCCAATTTGTCTCCTAGTTTACTGTACTCTTCTAGACAACTTAAATAGTTTCTGTAGTAAACAATAACATTGAAAAAAGATATGTTGAAGGCGAAAATAAAAGAACGGCATAGTAAAATTGCATTGGAACGAATGCTAACCTAGGAGCTAATGTTCCAAACTATACCTTTCAGCTGCCCGTTATATTTGGGGTAGAAGTTTTTGCTTCTTACTTGCGAATGATAGTTATCTTGCTTGTGGTATACACAAAATGATTGAAAGGATTTAGTGGCATAGCAATAGGAGGAATTATTGGTTTAGATATTTTCTTCTTTGGATACATATCTGAAGCATCGATGAATCCCGCGAGGTCGCTAGCGTCTGCATTGCTTTCAAGATTGGTAGGCGATTTATGGTTATGTTGGATTGCAACATTTATTGGAACTTCTATTGCCGCAATCTCCCTAAGACACAAATTTGAATAAGGATAATGGGTTTATTTCGCCACTGCTGGTCTAG
>JBHENS010000027.1:0-18936 GCA_046261955.1 Nitrososphaeraceae archaeon
GACATATATAATATCTTGATTTATTTAGATATAAATATTGCAGACTCTACAATCTAGATATTTTTTGTATCATCTAATTCTTTAATCAGCCATTTCTGTCGTTCATTGAGTTTTGTAGGTACATCAAGTTTTATTTTTACAATTTGATCTCCTTTGGAACGTTGTCCATGTACGGGTATTCCTTTTCCTCTTAATCTAAAAATTGAATCGACTTGAGTTCCAGCAGGTATTTTCAACTTTTCACTCCCATACAGTGTCGGTAATCCTATCTCTGTACCCAATACCAACTCTGTATATTTGACCTTCAGAGAATAAAGTATATCTCCGTTTTCAAGTTTTTCAAAAATTTGATGAGGCTTTATGTGAATTCGAATATATAGATCTCCTGGAATTTCATTTCCATCCGAAATTCCTCTTCCACTTAACTGAAGTGTCATACCATCATCAATGCCCGATGGTATTTCAACTTGTATTTTTTTTCTGGCCGTAACTTTACCTGTTGCCCTGCAATTTTTACATGGCTTTTCAATAATCTCGCCAATTCCTCTACAAGTCCTACACGTTTCCACCGTAACAAAAGTTGAAAATCTATTTTCATTAAATACTCTTTTCGTTTGGCCTAATCCATTACACGATGTACATTTCTTGCGTTTCGTACCAGGATAACATCCACTACCATTGCACACAGAACACTTTTCTAATGATGGAACTTCAATGGTTTCATTCTTTCCGCTTATGACATCTTCTAATGTAAGGGACAAATCTATTACAGTATCCTCTCCTCTATTGTTCCTTCCAAAATTAAACCCAAACCCAAAAGGGTCACTTCTATTTCTAGCTGAAGATCCGCCTCCAAATAATTGTTCAAAAATATCTCTAATTCCGCCAAAACCAATGTCCCTGAAGATTTCATCAAAGTTTGATTCTGATCCTCTGAAGACTTCCTCAGATCCTACATGGCCGTATCTATCATATTTTCTTCTTTTTTCATCATCAGATAAAACAGCATATGCTTCCGAAATTTCTTTGAATTTTTCTTCTGCATCTGCATCTTTGTTTCTGTCGGGATGAAATTGAAGAGCTAATTTTCTATACTTATTTTTGATATCTTCTTTAGTAGCTTTTCTATCAACATTCAAGATTTCATAATAGTCACGCTTTGTAGTCATGGGAAGAAACCATTGGATAAATATGACATAATTAATTCAGGTTTGTCTTTCAGTCTCATGTTATGGCTGAGTGTTAGACTGGTTTGCACTATCGGTTGGTTGGTTTGCACTATCGGTTGGTTGGTTTGCACTATCGGTTGGTTGGTTTGCACTATCGGTTGGTTGGTTTGCATTTTCCGAATTTTGAGATGAGGTTGTTTGTTGAGACGCCGCTGCTCCAGCCGCTCTATAAGCTTCGGTACTTATTTCACCTACGATATTTTTTAGGCCCTCGATCTTTTTCTTTATCTCTTCAAGATTATTTGATGAAACAGCTTCTTTCAATTCCTTGACAGAGTTATTTACTTTTTCTACTTGTTCAGGTTTTATTTTGTCCTTTAAATCCTGCTGGGTCAGTTTCTCTGCAGTATAAATCAAATTATCTGCTTCATTTTTTACTTCTGCTTCATCCTTCTTCTTTTTATCCTGTTCTGCAAATTGGTCTGATTCCTTCTTAAGTCTTTCAATATCATCTTTAGATAGTTTGGTATTTGCAGAAATTGTTATTTTAGATTCCTTAGAAGTAGCTAGATCTTTTGCAGTAACATTCAGAATGCCGTTTGCGTCAATATCGAAAGTAACTTCCACCTGTGGTATCCCTCTGGGTGCTGGCGGTATTCCTGATAAGTTAAACATTCCCAGGGAAACACAATCGGCTGCCATTGATCTTTCACCTTGAACTACATGCACAGTTACTGCATTTTGGTAGTCCGCAGCAGTAGTAAAGACTTTACTTTTCTTTGTCGGTATAGTCGTGTTTCTTTCAATAAGGGGTTCTTTTAATCCTCCAAGTACTTCAACACCCAATGTTAGCGGAGTCACGTCAACTAAAAGAATGTCTGTAGTTACGTCTCCCGCAATGATTGCTCCTTGAATTGCTGCTCCCATAGCTACAGCTTCCATTGGATCAATGCCTCTTTCGGGCTCCTTGCCCATTACACTTGTAATGAATTGTAGTACAATCGGCATACGCGTGGGCCCCCCGATTAAAATAATCTTTTCAATGTCAGCGGGTTTGATCTTCGCATCCTCAATTGCTTGCAACATGGGTGCTCTACATCTTTCAATTATTGGTCTCAGCAATTCTTCCAATTTTGATCTGGATAGAGTCGTGACAAAATTTTTAGGACCAGACGATGGATCATAAGACAAGAATGGTAAGTTTACCTCAGTACTCATTACATTAGACAATTCAATTTTGGCCTTTTCGGCTGCCTCCTTAATTCTCATCATTGCAGCCTTGTCATTACGAATATCAATGGAACTTTGACTCTTAAATTCTTGAATTATATATTCTACAACAGAATTATCCATATCAGTTCCACCCAGTTGGGTATCTCCAGATGTACTCTTAACCTGAAATACTCCACCTCCCATTTCCATTATGGTAACGTCCAGGGTTCCTCCACCCAGATCAAAGACCATTATCTTCAAGTCTTTGTTTACTTTATCCAGTCCATAGGCGAGCGAGGCAGCAGTAGGTTCATTAATAATTCTTACAACTTCTAGCCCAGCGATTTCTCCAGAGTCCTTGGTTGCTTGCCGTTGATTATCGTTAAAATATGCTGGAACAGTTATTACCGCCTTGTCTACAGTTTCACCAATATAGGCTTCAGAATCTCTTTTTATTTTTTGCAAAATAAAAGACGATATCTGCTGAGGTGTATACTCCTTATCATACACTTTAAACTTAAAATCAGTTCCCATCTTGCGTTTTGCAGCTACGACAGTACCCTCGGGATTTGTTACCATCTGCCTTCTTGCAGGTTCGCCAACCAACAGTTGGCCGTCCTTAGTGAAGGCCACATATGATGGAAAAGCTTTTCCACCAACGGAAGTTCCCTCAGCAGCCTGAATTATTGTAGGCTTTCCCCCAATCATAACGGAGGCTGCAGAATTACTTGTTCCAAGATCTATCCCAATAATTTTACCCATATCTCATATTCACTACTCCTTATCTCTTTCATTGATATCTTTATTTGTAACTGTTCTTTTAGATAAAATGACTGAAGAAGGTCTTAAAACTTTATTGTTTAGCAAATAGCCCTTCCTTACTACTTCCACTATTGTGTTATCTGGAGCCAGTTCATTAGTGACAAATCCGATAGCGTCATGAACGTTTGGATCAAAGGGTGTGTCCATAGTTTCTATTTCTACGAGACCTTCATCCTTCATAAAACTCTCAAAATTGGTCATGATTCCTTGTATTCCACCAACTACAGTTGAATCGTACTGGCCATTTTTTAGAGTTTCAAGTGCTAACAGACAATCATCATAAATCTTTAGGATTTTCATGAAGAGCTGACCCATATTTTCTTCAATTTTTGATTCCATCTGTTTTTGCATTTGTTTCCTATAATTGTCAAAATCTGCCATGAGATATCTAAGTTTTGACAGGCTTTTTTCAGATAGGTCTTTTTCCTTTTCAAGTTCATCCTTTAGGAATTCTATTTCTCTCTTCAATACATCATTCTCTGTAACTTCATTATTAGCTCTCTCATCACCAGTATTGCTTTCGGCGTCCTTATTCAATACCTCATTCTCTGTAACTTCATTATTAGCTCTCTCATCACTATCTTTCGTTTTTTCGGGCAAGATTGGAAATATTTTGAGCCATCTCAGATAATTAGCTATCGGCGAAGAATTAACAAATCAAAAAACATAATAAACCAAATCATGGATTCTTGTTAATATAACATAAATTGGAAGATGAAGAATTAAAGATTATTAACGAAAAAAGAATGAAAAAGCTACAACAGATAATGAATGAAAAGGAACTCTTGAAGAATAATAAGGATCCATTAAATCTTGATGACTCTAATTTTTCTCAGACAATTAACAAATTCCCGCTATTGCTAGTTGATTTTTGGGCTCCATGGTGTGGACCGTGCAGGATGATGTCTCCACTCATTGATCAGATTGGTAAGGATTACGTGGGTAAATTAGTAGTAGGTAAAGTAAATGTTGATGAAAATCCTACGGTCTCAAGACAGTTCGGGATATCAAGTATACCCACTTTGATATTATTCAAGAGAGGTCAAGCCGTAAACAAGATTATTGGGTCAGTGTCCAAAAATAAGATAGATGAAATGGTAAGAATACATCTAGAGTAAGATCGTTTTGACAAATTTTTTTTACTCCTGTTTCACTTTTTTGTATTTTATATTGTGGCACAAAGTTGGGGTAGCCAGGATCCCAATAATAATATTCTCAGTTAGTAACAAAATTGCTAAATTTCAAATACCTATTTTATCCAACCTACATATCATATGTCAATATTGAATAACTGGGGAGCATATATCGAACCTTCTCTCACTCTCTTTACTCTTGCCACAGACAGATAATGCGGCCATATTGTAATAATGATAGAACCTGCAGGAACTCCCTCTGGCGATTCAATGATTACAATGTCATTAGGATTAACACCATGTTCATTCAAAACTAATTTGCTTCTTTCCACAAGTTCAGAAGACATCCCACTGCTGTAAAGATAAACTTTATCAACATAATCTATCTTAGAATCCATTTCTATCTATAGAGTTGTTAATGTGTTAAATTCTTATCTAAAATTATTCGACTTACAATTCGTCAATGGGGAACTTGGACCTGCAACCAATACATTCATAAATTTCGTTTCCAACGGATCCACTTACATTAAATCTAACAATTGTAGTGCACTTGGGGCATCTCCCTTCCACAGTCCTTCTACTCTTATGCGGTCTTGCTGTACTCTTCCTTCTTCCCATGATCCAATTTGGATAGTAATTAACTGGTTTATAAATTACATTGAATATCATGAGATTTTAACAAGTTATTCAAAAAAATCGATGGCACGAATCTTATCCTGATTACGAAATAGACTTATCTATTCTAAGGACAGAGTATACTGTCATTATCTGTCTACGACAAACGATAATTCCGAATTTTACTTGACGGGTAATTAGACAACATCCAACAAACTTTATTTCAAACTGGGTACGGTCAGGGTATCGCACAGCGAATAAGTTAAATGTTACAATTAAGACATTAGATTAGCTGTGAATGTTATCTGACTATATCGAAGTATCAAAACCAAGGATAGTGGTGGTCCTGGTTGTTACAGCAATCACAAGCTCTTTGGCCGCAACCAGATTTGATTCAACTCCTTTTTCATCATGGGACATTTCTTTATATCATTTGTTGTTTCTTGGAATATCTGGATGTTTGGCATCAATGGGCTCAAGCGCTCTAAATCATTATTTTGATCGTGACATTGATAAGATCATGTCTAGAACAGTAGATAGACCAATCCCATCGGGGAGATTAGATCCTAAAAATGTGCTTATTTATGGTAACATACTATGCGCTAGCTCCGTTATTATTTCATTCTTGACTCTAAATTTGATCGCAACAGCCATGATTGCCCTCGGAATATTTTTTTATGTCTTTGTTTACACTTTGTGGCTCAAACGCTCAAACGTATCTAATATTGTTGTAGGGGGCTTTGCTGGGAGCGCCGCATCTATGGCCGGATGGGCTACTACTACCGGGTCGATGGATATTCTCGGGTTCCTAATCGGATTGTTGGTATTCTTGTGGACCCCTCCTCATTTTTGGTCTTTTGCTATAAAATCTAGAGAAGAATATGAAAGCGTAAAGGTACCTATGTTACCCGTCCTTATTGGTAACGAAAAGACAGCAGGATATATTTTTGCAAACACTGCTATTCTGTTACCCTACTCATTATCATTATATTTTCTCGGTTTAGGCGCACTGTATTTTATTACTGCGGCAATTTCAGGGTCGTTGATGCTTGTATATCATTATAAACTAACAAAGTATCCAAATCCCGATTTTGCATGGAAGGCATACAAGATAACGGCACCGTATTTGGTCGTTATTTTTATGTCACTCGCATTTGATTCTCTATTCTACTACAGGTTTTGACAATTATTCCACAATATCAAAATTATATAGTTTTTAGCACCAGTATGAAGTGCATATATGGATAATTGCTGTTTTTTTATTTTATATTGACTGACTGTCTGCTCACGTTTATTACCTCTATTTCGCCAACTGCCTCTACTTTTCTTATAGATTCTTCTAATAATTCCATTTGACCCTCTGCGTCATTTAGTGTAAAATCTGCCAGAACGGAATATAGTCCAAAAGCTATTGGTTCTTTTTTATGTGCTAACAATTTGAACTCCTCTGGAAGCGTTTCATTCAAAATTTTAGGAATTGAATCTATATCTGCATCTGATTCAGAAGGAAGAATCTTAATTCTGGCAACTAATTTAGTCATTATTATGGACCTTCAAACCCACACCCAATACACTTGTATGACCTAGCAAATTGTCTGCAACTTTGACATCGCCAAATTAATACATAACCGCAATTAGGGCAGTAGTATTTTACACATTCGTCGTTTGCAATTATTGGCCTGCTACAGGAGGTACAAACAGGCAATTGTAATGATTTTGACACAAAAAGCTCATTCATTAATCCGAATTTATGTCTTGCTTGAAAGATCTCACATGAAAACAGTTTTTTCCACCAAAGTTTAACTATAACTTGATAGAAATTCGGTATACTTAACCGTCCTTCTTGGTACTAAAAATTCTTCGAAACTCATTACCAATCAATATCTTTGTTAAATTGGTAGCTATTCTTGTTTTAAGAAAAAGTTCTAGGGCACTAGAATGAAAATCAAAGTCTGAAGAATTAGAAACATCATTAATTGCTCTTTTTGATATTGAGGAGAAAATTAAATCAATGGACTTATTATCCAGCCTTTCCAGTACTCTCCTTGCAAGCAACATAGCGTTGAATTCCTTCCAAAACATAGATTTCCAGTTTTTCTCATATTCGTATAGTAACCCATTGTCATTATTTTCTATAGATTTAGAGATTGCTTTACCTGCTAGAATACCCGCCATTCCGCAACTAAAAATTCCACCCGCCGTAGTTGGTTTAGTTTGTCCAGCGGCATCTCCAACAACAAGAGTTCTATCTTGGACAAAAGGCGGTCTTGGACCTCCAATCCAAATGGGAGCAAAGATTTTCCTTATTATCGAATATTTCTTTCCCCTCGAGTTTATGAATTCATTCAATGCAACTAGAGTATTAATCCCTTTTCCTGCAACCCCTATTTTGCCCTTACCTTCACCTGTAGGAATTATCCAAACAAAAAAGCCCGGATACCTATCAGAGTCAAAAAGAATCTCTACAGTACGACCATCAATCCAATTAGCATATATTTCAAATTGAGCAGAAGCCAAAATGCCATTATTACTGGCGTCCTTCAGAGAACCCAACCCTTTTGCATCAACAAAGTATTTACATTCAATTTCTCCAGCTGAGGTCTTTACAATATAATTGGACTGATTCTTAGATATGGTCTTAAAAGAACATCTAGTTCGTATTTCAGCACCTGCGTCTTGTGCTTGTTTAGCAATTTGTTTGTCCAGTCCCCGGCGATCCACTACTATAACATTTTGTTTTTCAGCGGGTAGCTCAAAACTAGAAGATTTGGAACTAATCCTG
Source organism: Nitrososphaeraceae archaeon (assembly GCA_046261955.1). Classification (GTDB taxonomy): domain Archaea; phylum Thermoproteota; class Nitrososphaeria; order Nitrososphaerales; family Nitrososphaeraceae; genus TA-21. The sequence goes on from JBHENS010000027.1 coordinate 7,734, forward strand.
GCATTTGAGACGGCATTTTGAAAGTAATTTGAATCCACTATAAGTCCCAATTTTTGCAGCCCCCCTAGGCTGACCATTCCTCCACAGTGTTCTGGCGTTCCAATTTCATGATCCTCTTCTATGACAATCGTGGATGGTCCTTTTGATGAACATTCTCGTGCTGTTGTAAGTCCTGCTACGCTCCCGCCCGCAATTAATACATCACAGTATTCCATATCCTACAAAGAAACAATTATTTCATCATTTTATTAACTAACCTGTAGTGGAATTCAAACAAGTCATTGTTGTAAGAAAAGATCTTCGCATGGGTACAGGCAAACTAGCAGCCCAGGTTGGTCATGCAGCTGTCCTTGGAGTTGAAGAATCCAGAAAATTGAATAAATTATGGCTCAGAAGTTGGTTCAATGAAGGACAACCAAAGATAGTTGTTAAAGTAAACAGCTTGGAAGAACTCCTTCAGGTACAAAGAGATACTAAAGAACTCGGCATTCCCTCAGTCGTGGTACAGGACAGGGGTCTGACCCAAATTCCCACAGGTACTCTGACATGTATTGGAATTGGGCCAGCGCCATCAGATATTATTGATAAAGTAACGTCTGAACTTAAATTACTTTAACAATGAGGAGATAATGTTGAATTATTTTACCCAGTGTTTTTATATAACTTTGTAATTTGATTGGTGTTCCAAACACGTATATATACTTCCATTTATAAAGCCAACCTAGTATGCCTGAAACTAAGCCCATTGTTAGCATAGAGAATGTTGTTGCTTCTGCCACTGTCAATCAAACTGTAAATCTTAATTTAATCACTCAAATATTTCCTGATGTCGAATACCACCCAGATCAATTTCCGGGACTTGTGTTTAGACTGAAATCACCCAAAACTGCTACATTAATTTTCAGTTCAGGAAAAATGGTATGTACTGGAGCAAAATCAGAAGAACAGGCAATTAAGGCAGTAAAAAACGTGGTCCAAAAACTGCGAAAAGGCAGTATTCCTATTGAAAATGAACCACAAATAGAGATACAGAATATTGTAGCCTCCGCTAGTCTAGGTGGCAAAATTCATTTAGAACTGGCTGCGCGAGTCTTGCCTCGTAGTATGTATGAACCTGAACAATTTCCAGGTCTGATCCACAGAATGCTTGATCCTAAAACAGTAATCCTTCTATTTGCGAGTGGAAAATTAGTATGTACTGGTGCCAAAAAAGAATCAGAAGTATACAGGGCGGTTCACAATTTACATGATTTACTCGAAGAAAAAAATCTAATGATCTATGAAGGTTAAACTATCTTTTAATCATTGGCGTATTCTCGCGATTCGATTCGAAAATGCCTGAATTATGGCTAAATTATGGTAGTACTGACATTATAGTAGATCTAAGGGTAGAGAATCTTTCACTTATTGAAAACTCAAGATTTGATATACGTAATAATGAAACTTTAGATCAAGAGATCGGGTCAATTCCTATTACTGATACTACGACACTTGTCCCTCTAGATGCATCAAATTCTACAGTTCAACTTACCTCTAGGTTAATTGCTCTGGCAGATGCGAGAGGTATTAAATTATCTGTTGAATCAATTCCTAGAGCGAGAAGGCAATTATCGAACAGGATACAAAACCAAAATATTGGTCTGCTTGAAAAGAATAGTGCTCATTTTCATAAACGCCTAAATGAAAAAAGCACTATTTTTATTTCAAAAACAAACATTGATCCTTTTTTTGGTTATTGTGGGACTCCTATCACTCTTTTGCGCGAATTTGAACAGAAAAAGATGAATGAAGCATTCCAATCGAGAATAGATAACTTCCCTCATCCGGGGGTCACCGGACCCCCGATTGAAATTGCAAATAAGACATGTGAAGAGATGAACGCAATGTCAATTGAAATTATTTCGAATAATACCGGAATTAACAATTTTTTTTATGGCGAAATACTCCAGTCCTTTAATAGCGCAATTAAAAAACTTGATAGCCTTGTAATAGAAAATGAACAGGACCTAAAATCTCTGATAGTGGGAACGAATATCGACACAAATTCAAGTTTAAGTTTATCAAGCTCTCTGGATCTATTGTGGAATTCAGTCAATGTTCTCAGAAGGAATGCGATAGTTGTAATTATATCAGAAAATAATAAGGGATTTGGGATTAAAGCAATTGAAAAATTTGCATATGGAGAAATAAAACTAGAAGACTACAAGAATTCTACATATCTTGAAGGATTGGAACATATCATGTTTATCAATGAACTGAAAGAAAAATATAATATGGCAATTCTTTCTTCGTTACCAAAGTATTATCTGAAGGAAATATTTGGACTTAGGGTGTTTTCTAATATTCAAGAAGCAGCCGATAAAATACTTGAAATGAATGGAAAAAGTCATAGGATTTCAATAATACAAGATCCAAATATTGCGATATTCAAAAAACATGACTAGATTGACAATTAGTACAAACTATGTTTCATGAAAACCCAAAGTTAAAATAATTAAGAATCATTTATTTGATAATTTGCAGAGCTGCTTACGAAAAAACGGAGATTATGTCTTCTACAGATGTGGTCCAGAAAACCTACACTCGGTAATTGAAATTAACTTGAATTCCCTTCCTGAGCATTATACTGAGTATTTTTTTGAATCAATCCTTAAAGAATTACCTGAATCATTTATTGTTGGAGAATTTAGTGGAAAGATCATCGGGTATGCAATGTGCAAGATTGAATTTGGATTTTCGAATTTTAGAAAATTAGGTTTTGTAAAAAAGGGACATGTAGTTTCCATTGCCATACTAGAAGAACATCGAGGGAAGAAAGTTGGCACCATACTTATGGAAGAAGCAATAATTGGACTTGTGTCAAGACGAACAGAAGAGGTCTATCTGGAAGTAAGGGTTAGCAATTCTGCAGCGATAAAAATGTATGAAAAACTAAATTTTAAGATGAGGTCAAAATTGAAATCTTACTATAGAGATGGGGAAGATGCCTACTTGATGGCATTAGAATTATCATGAGTGCGATAAGTCGGGTGCAACTAGTATTATGAAACAGAACAAGATAATTGGGGTAATATTGCTCGTAGTTCCGTCAATATTTTTCATATTTTTTTCATACATGTTGTTATTTACACATTGGGATATTCTTGTGATAAAGTCGACATTAATAATCATTGTAGGAATTCTCATAACCGTACTCGTTTGGATGGGTTACACGATGGCTACTGCACCCCAGACAAATGAATCTTAATTAGATTAATTAGATTATTTCTACATCAGAGACGATTTGATAAAACCGCGGTCCTACCTCTCTTACGACTCTGATATTTCTAATTATGTGGTTAAAGTTACTAAATGATTCTGAAGTATCCTTGATTCCGGTTTGTATGGCATTTTTCTTATTATCTGCCCCCACATGAGAAAAATAGTGTACAATACCTTTGCTATTTACAAGTGAACTTACCGCAGCATCTACAAAATCTCTTGCTTTTTCCGGTAAAGGCATTAACACCCGGGTAGCAATTCCTCTGAGTTTGTTGTATATCTCCTCCTTAGCATCACCAAGAATAGGAATAACCTTCCCTGTCAATTTATTTATCTCAATATTCTGTCTGCATATATCATGCGCAATAGGATTTGAATCTATAGAATAAATTTTAGACGACTTGTTATTGTGCGAGATTATGATCGAAAACGTTCCCACACCTCCAAACATATTTACTATTACTTCATCTGGTTCAATCAATTTCGATATCCTCAATCGTTCGGTTGATAGTCTTGGAGAAAAGTAAGTATTGATTACATCTACTTTAAAAGTACATCCATGTTCCCTATAAATAGTAACTGGTGTATTTTCGCCAGATACGAATTCCAACTTCCGCAATCTATAATTTCCCTCAATTGCTGATACTTGACAGAATACCGTTTTTACTGGCTTAATTTCCTCAATCAATGTATCTGCAATCAATTGTTTTTTTGAGGATAACGTTTCTGGAATTTTGATTATTGCAGTAGCGCCTATAATATCAAATGAAGAAGACAGCTTCTCGAGTTCTGTAATATCAAGTTTTTCTTGCAATACTTCTTTTAACATTTTTGTCATATTTCGATTAATCCGTCAAGTCCTCTTGTAATAATCTCCGGAATTTTTTTGAGCCCTGTCCAATCTTCCACCCAATTTATTTATTCTTGGCCGACCTGTATTTTCATCACGTCTGTACGTTATGGACAGGTTCTCAAGAAACTTGTTCATTCCAGTATCTTTCTTTATTGGGGAACTAGCAAATCCTTGTTCACCTGGATTCCCGGAAAAGATAATCAGTGAATCGGCGACCAAATCTATTAATTGCATATCATGATCAACAATTATTGCGGATTTTCCCTGAGATTTTACAAATCTATGCAGAAATTTTGCAATATTAATCCTATCCTCCACATCTAAGAATGCAGCAGGTTCATCCAATGCATAGATATCTGCTGGTCTTATGAGAGAACAACAAACGGCGACTTTTTGCAGCTCTCCACCACTCAACGTATCTACTCTCTTATCATAAAGTTTTTTGATACCCATTGGCATAACGATCTGTTGTTCCATCGCAGAACCTTCAATCGGTCCTTGATAAGCGACATTCAGGAGGGATTCAATGTTACCATCATAGTCATTTTGCAAATATTGTGGTTTGTATGACAAACTCGCCCGAATATCTATTTCTCCACTATCTGCTTTTTCTATACCTGCGATCATTTTCATAAATGTGGTTTTTCCCAATGCATTAGCTCCTACTAGGCCTACTATTTCTCCTTCTCTTATCTCTCCGTGAGAAACATTTAGCTTGAAGGAAGTAAATGATTTTGTTAAATCAGAAAATTTTGTCAGTGGTCTGTCAACTATTAATTCCTCATTTTTGTTTGAACCATCGAATTTGAATGATTTTTCTCTAAATCTAATATTTTCTGCCGGAATAAACCCATCCAAAAAGGCGTTTATGCCCACTCTAGTACCCTGTATTGGCGCAACGATTCCATATGCACCTGGTTCCCCATACAAGATATGAATATAGTCTGAAAGATAGTCAAGTAGAGTCAGGTCATGTTCAACTACCATTACGCTTTTGCCATCGCTTGCAAGTTGCTTTATGGTTCTTGCTACAGCTAGACGCTGATAAATATCATTATATGATGAAGGCTCATCAAAGAAATAATAGTCTGCATCCTTATTCACGGCTATCGCAACTGCCAATCTTTGCAGCTCTCCACCACTCAATTCAGAGAGTGACCGATCAAGTGACTTATTGAGTGATAGTTGATCAGTTACCGAATCGATCAGACCTCTTTCATCATACTTTTTCAAAAGCTCTCGCACTGTTCCCTTAAAGGCCTTAGGAATTAATTGAACCATTTGAGGTTTGATTGATGTGCGTAAATTACCGGCGGAAATTTTTTCAAAATGAGGCTTTAACTCTGTTCCTTGAAAATTCTTTATTATGTCATCCCATTCTAACTCAGAGTCATAGTTGCCCAAATTTGGCTTAATATTTCCAGACAATATATTCAATAGCGTGGACTTCCCGATTCCATTCCTCCCCAAAAGCCCTACTACTGAACCTTTTTTTAGTAAAGGAATGTGGTAAAGTCTGAATGAATTTATACCATACTGATGTATTTTGTGATCTCCAATTTCTTTTGCCAGGTTGACAATTACTATTGCATCAAATGGACACTTCTTAATACAGATTCCACAGCCAGTACATAATTCTTCAGAAATAACTGCTTTCCCATCTTCAGGTCTTTGAATAATGCATTCTCCACCTGTTTTGTTTACCGGACAATATACTATACATTCCAATCCACATTTCTTTGGTTGACAGAGTTCTTCGTCCAACACGGCTACTCTGTGAGTAGAATTAGAGTTCATTTGTAACTGTACTAGTATTCATGAACGAATATATTATGATTGTTGAGGCCGTAATCAATTGGATACTACTATTTTATTACTTATTTGCTTATTTTTGTAACGGAATGGTATGTTTCTAGAAATACTAAAAAGGATCAGGTTATTGAGAAATTAAAGATGGGTGAACCATACTGGTAATGACCCACGGTGCCAGAGGAACCGGAATGGAGAGAGACATAAGGCACACGTAATGTCTGAAAAACTAGCAAACATCTACTTTGGCCAAAATTATTGTAATGATCCGCGGTGCCAGAGGAATCGGGATGGAGAGATACACGAAGCACACAATGAGGGAATCATTCAAAATGAAACTACCATTGGAAGATTATTTGGTACTACTGAGGCATATTCGTACTGCAATGACCCAAGGTGTCAGGCAAACAGGGGTGGAGAAAAACATAGACCGCATTCCCCAGACAATCCATATTATTGTTATATTCAATATATGGGTGGTCATAAAGCATATCCAAGTCCTTCGAGTACTACAAGGGGCACTATTACGAAGACAGAATAGAGGTTGACAGTCCCAAACTAGTTATCCCATATAGATCTATGAAAATCATCGAAAACATGACTGAAAAAAAGAATTTTGATCTTGAGAGTAGTTGGTCTTGGCCTACTTTTCGTTCCACTTGCTATAGTTGGTGCTTTGTGGAAAAAGAATCATATCTATGCTATCATTTGGTTCAGTGATGATTCTGATGTCCAAATGATTATCGTGGATTTTGACAAAAATCTCGATTCAGCTCAATCAGTAATTCATAATAGAACGTTAGAATTCCGAAACAATAGGTAGCAGTGAAAAGTTTGATTATGGATTAGCAGTACTATGATGGAATTAATGTACGTCGCTACTACTCACCTTAAAACTTGACAATGATCTCGAAATGACATTCGATGCCTATTGACCTTTAATTTTAATAGAAAGTTATGCCCATTTATGGATCATTTAATCATATTATATAGCATAAGCAAGGCAACATTAAATTACCCCCTATTGCTTTACAGGATCAAGCCGGCCATAGTAATAGGGTGCGACCCGGTCCCATTCCGAACCCGGAAGTCAAACCTATTATCGCTGCTGTGTTACTGATCTACGTGAGTGGTTGGGAAGCAGCAGTGCTGGCATTTTAGTGTCATGACTTTTCGATCTGCCTTACTAAATGCTGTTTAGCGTGTCATATTTTCTCCAACATGCACTTCTGAAAGCAAGTCTTGTATATTGATGGCTATATTATCAAGAAATTCATAAAGAAAGACAAATTCCCTTGGATGCCAGATTCTACACTCAATTAAGCAAGCCATGTTAACTACACGAACTGAAACAGTTCTTGTGACTTCTGACTTTAAGCTCTGAAATAAGAAACTGCTATTGCGATGGTCTTTAGTCAATCGAGATGCCAAAATGCTGCCGCTCCAACCTGCTTCATCTACGACCCCATCAGTCAAACTATACCAGAGTTTTGAATTCAAAAGATTTTGATGATTAAGATCGTTTTCAACCAAGTACTGATTTTGAACAAGACAATAGATATTATGAAAAGGTCCCATTCTTACAACATCTTCTGAACCAACATAGTCTATGCTTCCTGAAAGCATTCGGATAAAACCGTCTCTATTACCCAACCATTTTTCAAAATACGGTCTGTATCGTTGTGGTATATCAGAATCATATCGTCCAATTCTACATTTTATATCATCCAAACCTAATAAATCAATTATTTCTTTAATTTGGAGAATTGGCAATTATATCATAATTGTTATTTACTTTATGGCGTTTGTATTCATTCTTTCTCTACATTGTGGCTTGCTATATATTTCACAATTGTTCTGATACCAAAACCAGTAGCTCCTTTCGGATTATAAGTTTTTTCCTTGGTACCCTCCTGGTTCCAAGCTGTCCCAGCAATATCCAAATGTACCCAAGGCGTATCATCAACGAAGTTGGATAAAAATGCCGCAGCAGTAATAGCTCCTGCTCCTCTTCCTCCAATATTTTTCATGTCCGCATTCGAGCTTTTCAACTGTTCTTTGTAATCCTCAAATAATGGAAGTTCCCAAATTTTCTCACCAGTTTGGTTGGAATACTCAAGAATTTTCGTTACCACTTCTCTATTGTTTCCTACTAGTGCTGCTACATTGGAACCAAGGGCTATTATCGCCGCTCCTGTTAAAGTTGCCATATCAATTATTGCTCGGGGTGCAAAGGTTTTCACTGCAAATGCAAGTGCATCTCCCAGAATTATTCTACCCTCTGCATCAGTGTTTAAAACTTCTACAGTTTTACCGTTATACATCCTGATAATATCGCCAGGTCTATATGAGTTACCTGAGGGCATGTTCTCTACAGCTGGTATTATACCAATTACATTTGTATCAAAATTGAGATCAGATACAGCTTTCATTATACCAATTACATTGCATCCTCCACATTTGTCATACTTCATCTCCTCCATTTTTTCAGAAGGTTTGATCGAAATTCCTCCTGTGTCAAACGTAACAGCCTTTCCAACAATTACAATTGGCTTGTCATTTTTTGTTGAACCAGAATACTCTATTACTATTAGTTTAGGAGAGTTGGAACTTCCTCTGCCTACAGCCAGGATCCCTCCAAATCCGTAAGATGTCATCTCATCCTTCTCAATTACTCTTACTTTGGTTTTCTTACATTCTGAAAGTTTCTCTGAGAAATTTGCAAGGACTTTTGGTGAACAGTCATTTGGGGGTAAATTACTAATGTCACGGGTGAATATCACTGCATCAGATAACACTGAGGAGTATCTGATAGCATTCTGATTAGGATCTAGATCCTTTCCTATCAAGATCCTAACTTGATTTAGGTCAGTCTCTACTTCATCTTTCTTATAGTTATTAAACGAATAGTCCGATAATTTGATTCCCTCTACTATCGCCGATAAGTGATCTTTATCCATCCCCATGAAAGGAACCAGTACGAATTCGTTTACGGCCAATTCTTTCGATTTATTGACTACCTTACCAGTCAAATTCCTGCTTTTTTCAGGATCTAAATTTTTCTTATCTCCCATTCCTAAAAGTAAAACTCGTTTTATGTTAGACCCCACAGTATTGTGGATGACACATATTGATCCCTCCTTTGCTGAAAATTCCCTCGTTTCAACAATCTCTCTTATTATAGGATCAAAATCAGTGGTAATTTCTGAAAGCGACAAGGATGAAACTTGATCTGTAAAGACATAATTCACGAGTAGTTGAGTTTTCAATGGTGAAATATTATTCTCAGCTTCAATTATTACCATGCTCAAAATCAGAAGTATACTTTATTTTAAAGTATTGAAGCCCCAACCAAAAATCATTATCTTGGATTCATATGAACAATTTAGAGACATTAAACAAAAGAAATCAAAATACAAGAAAAAATGTAAATAGAAAAATCAAAATAAATCCTCTTGCATTAAATTCTATAAGCCAATGGAGATCGTGAGATTAATCCTATCTTGATACAATATCGATAAATGTGTAAGAATCAAGAATAAGAATCTAGGACATTTATTAAATATCTATAAGTGTGAGTTATGTCAAATCGATAAGAACAGATATGGTCAATATAGTTAATAGAACTAATCATAGCCTTCTTGATATTCCCTCAGAACTTAGAGAATTTATGAAAAATGATACCTATTCCTTACTTGTTAAGGGCCGAACGGGAACAGGAAAAACCACCTTTTCTCTGAGTATTCTCCACTCATTAAAAGCAAAAAACAATTTTTTCTATATTTCCACCAGATCTTCTCCAAAGCAAATGTTCGAACACTATCCATGGCTACGAAAATTCATTAAAGAACCAAATAAAGATATTGACAGTCCAGATGTGGGACAAAATCTTTCAGCTTTTGAAGATGCTCGCTTGGACGAGCCTGAATCACTCTTTGAGAGGGTAACTAATCAGTTGATGGATGTTAAGAACCCCGTGATAATAATTGATAGCTGGGATTCTGTTGCTTCATTAATGGATAGAGAAGCCCGATTAAACAATGAAAGAGTACTTCAAACATGGAGAGAAAGAGCTAAGGCAAAATTGATTTTTACGAGTGAAGAATCAGTAGAATCCAGTCTAGAGTATATCGTGGACGGTGTTGTGGAATTGAATTATGAAGTTAAAGATGGCATACGAACTCGAAGTTTATTTCTCAAAAAATTAAGGGGAATTCCAATCAAGAGATCAGTATATTTCTTTACACTAAAAGATAGAATTTTGCGATGTTTTGATAGTTACGATCCTAGGGACTTTAGGGTCAATAATATAGATAAGACCCCAAAAGAAACAGACTATTCTACGCAATTACCGCAAACAGGATACCAGGACCTTGACAATTACATTGGAGGTACATTACCACAAAAGGGATTGATAACCATTGAAAAGGAAGACACTATATCAAATGACATTATAGTATTATTTTTGAACGATTTATTCTATAATTTTTCAAGAAGGCGTTACTCCCTACTTTTGGACTCTGGATTAAAAGACGTTTTGACAGATATACACAAATCGAAAAATCAAAACTATAAGTTACACATTATGGATGAACTTCGTTCACCAGAAAGATCTGCTCAGAATGAAATAAAAGGAAAAAATAATTTCTACAAGGATGTAGATAAAGCAGTTTCAGGAATTGAAAATAAGGAAAAAATAGTCGCTATGGTGGAATCAAAATCCTTAGATAATTTCATATCAAGTACTTCTGAAATTGATGATTATTGTAGATTCATTAAAAGTAAATTTGAACTTTCATTTCTAATTCTAAATTCAAATAATAAGCTAGAAAGATATTACTCAGTATCAGATATTCATCTGAAATTTATACTAGTATGTGGAACTCTTTTCTTGAAATGTTCGACACCTGCTTCAGCATTGTTTGGTGTAAAGGTTGCTAATTCAGTTCCTCAGATCCAATTAGATCATGTTTTGTAGCTTTATGTTATAGGATTCTTCCTCAGAGCTCTCCTCTAGCGACATAGGTAACAGATGCATCATTTGTTCATAATAATCTAGAAAAGTGCTGCCTTTGTTTGTAACTTTATACACCATTTTTGTTCCATTGTTATGCTCCATTATAAGGCCAAAATTCAACAGGGAATCAATATAGTTTCTACATTGGTCATTACTTAACATCGCCTTGTACATTATTTTTGTCCTTGTTTCTTCTCTGATAGCAGATCTTAGTATTGCTGCTATGACCCCGTACTTGCTTCTATTTTTCATTGCCCAATAAC
>JBHENS010000028.1:0-18404 GCA_046261955.1 Nitrososphaeraceae archaeon
CAATTACACTGACAATATTGGTGTTCCTAAATCCTTGATTTCTCAGTGCAGCTACTGCGTCAAGAACACTCTTTCCGGTTGTAATTACATCATCAACAACTGCCACAGGGTCCTTCACTATCCCTTCGATTATTTTTTCAAGGCCATATGTTTTGACACTCTTTCTAACAAAAAATCCAGAAACCCTACTTGTTGGTGTTAACAGATAACTTGAACAGACTATGGCAGTAGCAATAGCAATTGCTCCAGATTCTAGTCCTCCTACTGACATTGTCTTGGGTTCAATCTTTAATATATGCTCAAGCATCAACTCTCCAATAAGAGCAGCACCTTCAGCCTCACTTACAATCGACTTAATATCATAGTAGAATTTGCTTTTTCTGTTGCTAGATAGAGTTACATCTCTTATGACAATTCCTCTTTCCTTTATGATATCTTTGAGTCGCTCGCGTTTATCTTCAATAGTCAAATCCAAAATCTGATTGCCTCCACATCTAGTATATTTTTATTAATAAAAAGCTAACCGTACCGTACCGCAGCCAAAACTCAAATTCTAACATTTATTCTGTCTCAAGAATTGCGAACAAAATCAAATTCACAAATGTCCTTATTCACGACTTTTTTCTCAGGTTCATCAAAATTATATATTCAAGGAACAAATAATTCAGATGATTAATGACTAAAAATATCCCGGCAGCACTGAGTGATTGGCAAACAAATGTTGTGAGTCAAATGGCACTAAATGATCCATCAAAATTAGCAGAATATGCTTTACACGTTTCACGCATAGTGGCATACAGTAATTTGGTAATACAAGATGAGTTGGCAAAAATTGATGAAATTGGCAAAAAGATTGCAAAGTTAATGAAAAGTTCGGAATTCAGACCCACTCAATTTATAGAAAAAATAAATCATCAATTGTACAAGATTGAAAATTTTAAGGGTAACAGAGATGATTATTACAATCCTTCAAACAGTTTGCTCAATACGGTAATAAAGAGAAAAACAGGAAATCCCATAACACTATCAATATTATACATCCAACTGGCCAATTCGCTAAAGTTTAAGCTCTATCCTGTGAATTTTCCATCCCACTTTATGATAAAACATGTTTTAGATGGTGAAGAAAATGAAATAATAATAGATCCATTTAACGAAGGAAGAATTATGGATGATTACTCTCTAAAAGAACTATTGGATCATTTTTATCCAAAAATGAATATTGCATTGACTAGAAAACTGGTTGATAAGGCTTCAAATCCTGACGTTATTATTAGAATGTTGAACAATCTTAAAACGAGCTTTTTTGAATGTCAGGACTTTGACAGTGCTGAGCTTGTAAACGAAATGATATTGGGTATCAATAGGGACGATCAACATAGCCTTAGAGACAAAGGAATGGTATTTCTCCATAAAAAGAGATACGAGCAGGCGCTCAAGTTTTTTGATTTATACCTGGAAAAGTTTCCAGAGGCCAACGATGTGGACACCATTTTGGAATTAATAAGAAAAATCAAAACGAGTGATTTGTGACCTGGTTGAAATTTAGATTCCATAACAAGTGATATATTTCTGTATTTGTGATCCTTTGAATTACCATGGCAGAAAACTCAGAATCGTTAAATTCAGCATTACTTGAAGGTTCGAGAAAAATTGTAGTATGTAAAAATGATATTGACTTGAGTAAAAAAACTGAGAACACTATATTCATACTCTTTGTTGAGGAATCACAAGGATCTGCAGGGGGTAGAATAGGAGGAGCGGGATTTAGAAGAATAGGTAGAATTAGTTGTTTTAACATCGTCAATGGAACAGCACAAAAAATATTTGAATCTGAAAATGAAAATGCTATATCAAACTTTGAAATACCTTTGAGTGCTGTAGCTATGGATATTAAATTATCAAACGGAGCTTCGAAAGTGATCCAAGGTATTGTAGACGAAGATCTAGTAAACAATTATCTCAACTTGATACACTAGATGGTAAACGAGAGTAGATGTTGTTGTCGTCAAGACATACGACAAAGTTCACAATATCTGAATGTTTCATTCACATAATTATGTAAAAAAAAACCTTTATTCAGTTCCAAGAGACATAATTAATTTGTCAATCAAATGCTTTTGGTTGCCTGAATAACCCGATTATGATGATATAAATGGGGTTTGCGATTAATAAAATGAAACTTGATAACACATGACAAGTCAATAGCGGTATTTGATTCTGGACTAGGATCACTATCTGTCATTAGAGGCATACGGAGTCAGATTTCAAAGGAAAATATTATCTATTTTGCTGACAGGAAAAATTTTCCTTACGGGGAAAAATCAGTCGATGATCTTGAACAAATAATGAAAGAGACAATCACCATCCTGTCAAGTTTTTCTCCAAAAATAATTGTTGTTGCTTCAATTACTCCTTCGATTCAAATGATAAGCAAGATAAGATCCATGACGCCTATTCCCGTCGTAGGTGTGAGTATCCCGTTAAAAGAAGCCTCTAAAACTACAAAAAAGAAACATATCGGTATTCTGTGCACGAAAGCAACTATTAAGAGCAAACATCTTGACGAACATATCAAATCGGATGTACCTCAAGATATCTTTGTTACTAAATTTGATGCATCAGCGATAATAGAGATTGTAGAGAAGGGTATTTTTCTAAAGGATGATGAATATACACACAATACCATATCAAGGACCCTTGAAGGGTTAGAAGATACAAACTTAGATGTCTTGGTGTTATCAAGTACCCACTTGTCATTCGTTAGATCAAATATTAATTCGATGTATCCTTCAATAAAGGTCATCGATCCTGCTCTTAACGCTGTAAAAGAGATCAGACAATTTTTGAAAACTAATAATAATTTGAGAAAAAGCGGCCAGGGCAGAATAAGTATTATTGTCAATGGAGATAAGAATGAATTCCAAGGCTTACTCAAAGATATGGGATTGCCTGGACCTGTTGAAAGTTATGAAAAATAACTGGTCCAATTGTAAATTGTATTAGAATTGTTTTTGAATTTCAAGCATCGATTATGTTAAATAATCACACTTGTTCTCTTTAGAAGATGATAAACCGACCGAATTGGGATACATATTTCATGCTTCAAGCTGAAATAGCAAAATTACGATCAAATTGTTTAAGTCGTCAAGTTGGTTGTGTAATTGTTAAAGACAACCGGCAGATATCTACGGGTTATAATGGAACTCCTTCAGGAATTAAAAATTGCTTTGATGGTGGTTGTCCAAGATGCCTGGACAAACAGAATAACAAGATAAAGTCGGGGGAAAATCTGGAAAGATGTTTTTGCACTCATGCGGAAGCAAATGCAATAATGCAATGCGCACTATTTAGAACTGGAAGTACCAAGGGTTCCACATTATACTCAACTTTTGCACCATGTCTCGAATGCAGTAAAATGGCAATTAGTGTCGGAATAGGCAGGATAGTCCTCCTGGACTCTTATCCTGAGGATGGAAATGAAATTTTGAAGCAAGCCAAAGTTAAGATATCAAAATTGGAAAAACAAGAGGTATTATCATGGATCTCAAATTTGAGCAATATAGTCATGTAAGTATCTTTAGTTTTTTATTGATTATAGACACAGCCTTGTAAAAATTATCTTACCACATTTGAAGTTTAAATTGTTCTATGAACCCCGAATTAGTGGTTATAGTAAATTACATTTTGGTCGGGTAGTGGCGAATTGTGTTGGGTAACTCATTTATAAAATGAAGGCCTACGTATTTGATAAGATATTGAAATCCCTGATATTTGTTAGTTCAAAATTAAATTTACTCACAGCATTTCTACTAGTTATGATGATGACGTATAGTATCATGTCCAACCAATTTACATTTGCGCCTCCTCCAGCAAATATGATGGTAGTAGATCCCACTCTTCGACCAGATAATGTTACCGCTTCGGTCGGTGATCTTATCATTGTTGTATTCAGTTCAGGATCTGGAATGAGAATACCTGAGCCTGATAAAGCAGCAATGGAAGTATCTTGGGTAGGTGGTGGTAATTACAGAGGAACAACAAATATTTCAGATTTCGGTACTGTCATGGTTGAATCAGGGGCTGATGGTGTGTCTAGAAGCCACGGTCAAGGGATGATAATGGATTCAAAAGGTGAAATTGCCACTTATAGGATTCAGGGGTTAGGTAATATGGGATCAGATGGATATTTTCGGAACCATGGTATAGTATTCTTCAACGCTACCTCTGGAGGAGTGTTTGACCAGCTATCATCAACCGTTGGCGTATTTGCTAATGAAGTGAATCAAAAAGGTAACGCAGTAACAAAAATCTGGGAACTAAAGTAAAACATAAGATAAATCACCTTTTTTTGATTAAAGCCAACGATTAGTTATCCCACCTAAAAGCTGTATCGCTCGCGACAAACCTGGTCTTTTGATAAGGAATAGATTTTTACTGCAAGTTAACTAACAAGTTTTCAGCCGACTAAAAATGTACTTTATTAATCTGGTATCGATTTACAGAACCCAGTTGAACAAGAAAAGATTAAATCTTCTCAAATAAAGTCGGATGACATGACACTTCCAAAGAGATACAAACCACCGCCATCATCTAATAAGAAAGTTAAGCCATACAAGAATAGGTACTTTAAAGCATTGGCTGATTAGGGCAGGGGTTTTGGTTACGGTTGTAATCCTAATTCGGATTCTAATTTGGGATCATTTTAAATGGTTAACATCCGACGATTATTTACAGACATTTAACAGACGGAGACGTTACAGAATCACTTGTCGAAAAGTATATTAGATTCCTAACATCCGTTTATAGCATGCCTACTTCAAAAAGGGATATTTACATTTGCTTTTCAAAAGAAGAGATAAGCCTCCTAGAAGATTTTGCAAAAAATAAAGGAGCTTTGAATATTACCCAGGCTTTAGAATCACTCGCAGAAAGGAAATGATGAAAATTGAGTTTTATTGGTCGATTCTCAAAATAATTTTTGAAAATTGTTAGGGTTTATCCTTTGACTTCGTACCAATGTCGATGATTTCATCTATGGCTGAAATGAAAATTTTTCCTTCACCTGCAAGACCTGTGCTTGTACTTGCAAGTATCTTGTTCACTACTTGTTCAACTAGAGAATCATCCACTACAGTAAAGATAGTTAAGTTGGGGTTAAATTCAGGTGTATAAAGTGAGGTACCTCTGCCTGAATGTACTGCCGCGGGAGGATTGACACCTCTTCCTTTCGAATCATAATAGGTAAAACCACCAATGTTCAGTTCTTTCAATGCAGAAAACGCATCTGTCATTTTTGACTGAGGAATTATCGCCTCTATTCTTTTCATAGTTACTAATGTATTCTACTACTTTTATTAAAATTTTCTTGTCTAAAAATCAATTTTACCCAAATTTAGACTTAAAGATATTCGAATTCACAAACAAAACTAAAAACAACGTTAGAAAAGTCGGACTATCAGGATTGAATTATGGGGTTTTTTCTATTTGTAAATACTCCAACTAATATCACGGCTATTCCAATAGCAATGATAACTAAATCAGCAGGGATTAGAATAGCTGCCACCTGATTAACTGTCCCAAAAACTACTAACATGATACCAAACACTGTTAGAGATATCCCCGATATTACTTCCCCATTCAAACCAGTTTCAACCATGTTATGGTCAATGATTTGTTTCAATAAAAATCATTTCATTGCCTGGAAATAATTATTCAGATCTAATTCTCTCTGACCGTTTCTTCCACGCGAAGAGCATAAAAATAAACGGAATAGTCATTACTGTTGTCGCGATTAGTACTGGTTGCATGATACCCATATCCACTGGGGCCCCAATTGCCATAAAGTATGGAAATGGATAGAGTCCGCAAACAAAGAACCACAAAGCAACTATTAGTGCTATATACGGTAAATTCTTTTTGAAAAATGAAACATTTTCTACCTTCCGTGATGTACATCTTGTACATCTAGTTCCCTGCTTGTTAATACACGATGAGCAAACTATTTTCGAACATATGACACAGGATCTACTACCAAATCTGGATCCACATATTTCACAACTTGTCAATTGACAGAATATTAGGTGACAATATCTAATAATGTTTTATACCACGTAGGTACGGTCTAATTCATAAAGTGTAAAATTTCACAAGATCATATGGATAGCTGGCCTTACTTGCTACAAGAACTTAGCCGCTTGTTCCGGTTTGATTCAAATCTCTTAGGGATGGCGGAGTCAGCAAAACACTCTGATTCCTAATAACTTCCTGTACTGGTAACCCATATTCCTTTCTCAACTCTGCCTGCTGGACGTTAATTCTCTCGGAAGAAAATGATGGTCCGATGTGCCCAAACATTACATAAGCAATGATAATGGCTGCAAGAGACACCCCCATCACAAGTATACTCAATGCTACACCTTTCATGTGGAAATAGCCTCCTCCAGAATGAATCTTGTCGTCTTGGGAAGACATGTTCAAGTTAGTTGATGAATATGCTTAAAAGTATTTGGATTGTTTCTGATTTCTCTATTTAGTGCTGTACCCTTCCGACTGCAAATGAATAAAAGCTTGGATTTTTGTTTATAGCTAAATTGATTGAAGAAAAACTAAACTCCATTGGAATCCGGTTATCAAGTCCTCCACAACCCATAGGCTCCTACGTTCCTCTGTCACAGAGCGGGAATTTACTTTATGTGTCAGGTCAAATTCCATTGTCTGGGGGAACTTTGCCAGAAAAGTTCAAGGGGAAAGTGCCAAGTCAAGTTTCTACAATTGACGCTGTACAAGCTTCAAAACAATGCACAATAAATGCGCTAGAACAAATGAATAATTTTTTGGGCAATTTAGAAGGGATTTCCAAATTTGTTAAAGTAACCGGCTACGTGAATAGCGATCCTTCATTTAAGGATCATCCTAAAGTTATAAACGGTGCATCAGATTTGCTATTAGAGGTTTTTGGAGAAAGAGGAAAACACACCAGAGTTGCCGTTGGAGTAAGTAGCCTTCCTCTTGATTGTGTCGTAGAGATTGACATACTTTGCGAAGTCAACTAGTGTTCTTTAAGACTAAAATCATCACATTCTGTATTCACGTTGTTTTAATTTAGTGGACTCATGTTCAGAAAGAGTTGACCCACTTTCTAATATTCATCAAAAAACAAAACTCATATTTACCGTCTGTTAAGTTTCATTTGTCTTGGATATACTGGAAGGAAACAGCCTTACAACGAATTTGTTTGAAAAATATTCTGCAAATTCAAGGAACTGGAAATTTGTAGTTTCTGTATCTCAAATGAATGGAAACTTTTACGATGCGATAGTGAGCAATCCAAATGAAGTTTGGCAGCTAAAGATAGATTCTATTTACAAGCCAAATCCACTAATAGTTGGCGCAAAGGTAGACGTAGATCCCGTAAAGTTTAATGATAATACTCATATGCCTTTTGGATATAGAAAATTGGATCCAAAGAAAATCGGAAAGATACTCTCTGACATTGGTGAAAATGAAGAAACAAATGCCATCAGCTCGTACATTTCTTCTGTAATTTCTTCTTCTGAGCCTGAAATACCCACTCCAAATAATAGTTATGCATATGGACCATTTTTATTCACCCAAAATAACCCTATTAAAGTAGATGAATACCAGAAAAAAATTTCCGACAAATTGGCAAGTAGACTCAAAGATAAGCTCAGATTACTATACTCCAGCTACGGTTAACTAAGAAATCTTAACATTTTTAAATCAAGTTAGGATTTATTAAAGAAGTCTAGAATATTTTTTATTAATACAAATGATACCGCAACTAGGAACTAGTTATAATGGGGCCAGCCGGATTCGAACCGGCGACCTCCAGCGCCCAAGGCTGGCATCATACCAAGCTAGACAACGGCCCCATATTCACGGTTTAGCACATCCCATGTTCCAAGTATAATTTTAACCTTGAGATAATGTATCATTGAGGCACTTGGATATCATATGATCTTATATTAACAGTAATCCTTATGGTCCATACTGTATTTACTGCTATATCCGTTATTCAGAAACCATGTGGCCATCAATATCTCTAAATATCTTTGACTTTGAAATTTAAGAGTTGGATATCTTCGAGAACTATATCAAGGCCGGCAAGATAGCTTCCGAAGTTAGAGAATATGCTAGGATTCAAGACCACACTGGCAAGACTCTAAGCAAGATTTGCGATGATGTTGAAAATGAAATATTCAAGAGGGGAGGAGAGCCAGCATTTCCAGTTAACGTCAGTTTGAATGACATTGCAGCACATTATACTGCTGTACCTGACGATCCAATAACTGTAAAAAATACAGATGTCTTGAAAATAGATGTAGGGGTCCATATTAATGGATATATCGCTGATACAGCAGTAACTGTAACTTATGATTCAAAGTATCAAGATTTAATAGATATAGCTCAAAGGGCACTTGACGAAGCGATAGGTATTGCTAGGTCAAATACAAGAGTTTCTGACATTGGTCGAATAATTGAAAAAACGATCACAAAATATGGTTGCAAGCCAATTCAGAATCTGAGCGGTCATTCGCTTGAACGATATACTATCCATGCAGGAAAATCAATCCCGAACATTTGGACTATTGGGCACTCCTTTAATTTGTCTGTAGACAATGTATACGCAATTGAACCATTTGTGACAACAAAGGATGGTCAGGGCATTGTATACGAAGGCAAGGTCAAGAATATATTTGGAATTGCATCGCGAAAACGAACAAAAGACCAAAAAGCCGATGATTTTCTTGCATATTTATGGAATAAATTCAAGACCCTCCCGTTTGCCTTAAGATGGATTGTTAATGAATATGAAGAAAAAGAAGCGCTCTCATTGCTGGAAACCCTGCTAAAAAAGAAAAACGTTCATGCGTATCCAATCTTAGTAGAAGGAGCAAATAGAATTGTTGTTCAAGCAGAACACACTATCATCCCTCAAGAATCTAATACGATAACGATAACGAAATAATGTGATTAGTATACAAACACCAGACCCAGTAATGTTGGTTTTAGTACGTTGAGATTGAAATAGACATTTATCATCAAATATGAAAATGTAATAAAAGCAATAAATACAAGTTTGGACAAGTCCCTTATATGAAAGCCAAAACGGTCATCTATGGTGCATATTTTGCATTAAAACTTTGGTTTTACAGAAAAATGAAGGGTAAAAAGTCAAGAGCAGAGAAGGAAATCTCGATGTAACTATTTTTATTTTTATCTTTTTGCACTACCACAATATCATTCGATTTTTAGATTTTTACTTAACGTATTTTTTACATAATAAAATAACATATCAATCCAAACGGCTTAAAATCAGGATCTAGTATTACTATATTACTGATGATTGAAGCAGATATTTCTGGACTGAGAAAGCTTGGACTTTCAGATATATTTAGCGATGATTGGACAAGGACAATTTATTCGGTAGATGCAAGTCATTGTACAGTTAAACCTTCAGCAGTGTATTTCCCATCTGACGAACATGATGTTCAGAAAATTTGTGACTACGCTTATGTTCGCGGCATTCCCATTACATGTCGGGGTGCGGGCACAGGACTGTTAGGACAGTCGTTATCTTCTGGTATAATTTTAGATTTTACCAAAAAAATGAACAAAATCTTGGAAATTGGAGATGACTACGTTATCGTTCAACCAGGAGTTGTAAAGGCAGTACTTGATAAGGAACTAGCAAGAAGGGATAAATTTATTCCTCCAGATCCTGCAAGTAGTAACTATTGTACCATTGGTGGCATGCTTTCTAACAATTCAAGTGGTCCACATGGATTAGGTTACGGAAGTATTATCAACTTTGTTCAAAGAGTTGAGCTGGTTTATAGCAATGGAACAATAGGATTTGCAGATCAGAAAAACTACGATAAAAAAATTGGTGAAATGCTAAAATATATTTCATCTCTCAATGTAGACATAAAAGAGCATTATCCAAATGTAAGCAAGAATTCAAGCGGATATCGACTGGACGCAGTTTTTGAAAATAATCGGGTAAACCCACAAAAGATATTTGTCGCATCGGAAGGAAGCCTAGGAATAATTACTAGCAGCAGAATTTCAGTACTTGACATTCCAGAAAAAAAATCCCTTGTTATTCTTAAATTTGAAAATATCTTGCAGGCTGCATTAGCAGTACCATTAATCCTTCAATTCAGACCTGTGGCAATGGAATTATTGGACAGAGGAACTGTAATAGAAGGATGGAAAAGTGATGACTCCAATAATAGGAATTCCTGCATAATGTTTGTTGAATTTTATGGTAATGATGATTCTTTCTATCAGGAGGTTCACAAATTTGAGGATACTCTGAGGCATAATGCAAAAATTCTCGATAGCGCCTATGACCAACAAAGTGTAGACGGAGCATGGCGGGAAAGAAAAAATTCACTGAATAGTGCAATAAAGAAAGGGATAGGTTCAAGAAAACCAGTTGGAATAATAGAGGACACAGTAGTTCACCCAGATATTTTGCATGATTATCTGATCTTTCTTTTAAAACTACTTGCTAAATATAATCTTGATTATGTAATTTACGGTCATGCAGGTAATGGTAATTTGCATCTCAGGCCTATTGTAGATTTTAATTCAAAAGATTGTAGATCCTTGATGGATGCTATAGCGGAGAAGGTTTTCAGACATGTATCCAAGCTTCATGGTTCCATTTCAGGAGAACACGGAGATGGACTACTCAGAACAAAGTATGTCCCCATGATGTATGGCACAACGATGTACGATATTTTCAAACAAATAAAATTGATATTTGATAATAAAAAAATTATGAATCCAGGTAAAAAAGTATTATGAATAAGATTTCAGAACTCTAGATATTTTGTGAGCAACAGGCTAATTGTATATTGTACTTCATAGGTGTGCCAGGTTGAACGTGTATAGTTATGAAATTCACAAACTTGCTTTCTTTAACCTATACCAAGTACCAAATCTAAAAATCAAAATCCCTGCGGCAATTGTAAGCAGTGCTATTACCAAAGTATGGGGAGATACTAATGTTCTTAATATGCCCGGAGCCGTTGAAATGTACTGGCAATCTGACTCATTACTATTGCAAATTTTTTGTACTGGAAAAACAACGATTACTAAAACTAGTAAAATCAAAATAAATGTTCCTATTAGCGAACATACTGCTCCGCATTTTATTATTTTATCAATATATTTAATGGCCATTTCTAATCATGAAAAACTGTTCAAGCCTTAATTCTCTTTGGATCTATTGTCACAAAGCTATATGATTCGGTTTTTGAAACTAGTTCAAATTTATTATTATAATGTTGAAGGGGCAGTGAAGCATACATATGTTTATCCCATAATTCATGTACTGCATCAAAGTAAACCTTTCTTAGTTCACCCTTCATTCGTAGTATCTCGTGACTCAGGATATGCGAGACTTTGGCACTATTATTATCAGCGTAAAATTTGACTCGATCTAAGTCAGAAAGAGGATCTTTAGATCTTTGCCAATAAGCCACTCCAAGATTTTCTGAAGAATATCCTTCAGTTCTGCAATCCGTCCAAAATGGTTTGAAATAAGTGAGGTAAAAATGGTACGTTCCTTTATCTCTTCCAGAATGGTCTCGTGATAGATAAGAGATTGACATCCTGTCAAATAACTTTCCCGGAATTACAGGTAGTATGTCAGCCTTTATCTTTAGATTCACATCAAATGACCGTTTTAACCAGTGATGAAAAAATCGAGACATGAGAGAAACATAATACCAATCTTCATTTTGCAATCTAATCCATTCTTCATTTTTTGCCACATATATGAAAAACAAAGTGGGGTACTGCAAATCATTAGTTAAAGGAAAATATGCAAATAAATACTAATGAATAAACATCGATTTTTACTTTTTACGTATTCTCACTGATCCTGTTTATCGTACTCTAAATTTCAAGATATTTGGCGATGAGCAATTCTAGTGATATTGACTTGCACTGTACTAAATTAAAGATGAGAACTTATGGTCGCAAAACTTATACACTCAACTTTAGAACCATTAAAAAGCGATGCTTAAGTGGGGTCGTAGCGAAGCCAGGCATCGCAACGGGCTCCAGATCTAACAAACAGGGCTTTATTAGAGAAAGATACCCGTGGATCGAGGGTTCAAATGTTGTGCTTCAAACCGCAACAGAACAGATCCCTTCGGCCCCATTTGATCTATTACCGTTGTCTCAAGCTGTATTATTCCAATACAAAAAACCTACTAATAATGGGAACAATACTTTGCCCATTCAATTCGTTTAAGAATTGATTATATTATCGTAGACAGTCTTCAATTGCTCTGTAAGATCCAAATGTCTTCTGAGCTTCAGGTATATGTTTTTGGAGTGACTCGTTGGCAGATTCTATGAATAATGACATTGGGTCTTGTTTTTTGAATAATTTCGTTAATGACTTTTTTGGATTATTCAACTTGTCAAAAAAGATCGTAGAACTGTCTTCAATAATGACATCTGCTTCGCTACAAACTACTCCATGATTTAAGAGATGCTTTTCTAGCTTTGCAGCAAATCGAGCAAAGTGGACTGAGTACGTCTCCTGATCTAGATTTGGCAATAACACTTACCTATCCCATTCATAATATTTAAAAATTTTATATTCTGATCCTATCTAGTCCCCGTCATATTCCCTTATTTTGTTATATGGAATCCGCAGATCCAGTACTAATCAAATTATGCAGACTGACATCCATATGTCCCTTCGCACTTGCAAATTTACTATAATTTATTGTAGGCTTGGATTAGTTGCTTGAATTAGCGAGTCCTTTGCAATATTTCTTGGGAATTAAAAAACAACGATCCAACCATATATCTAACTTGTGAGGTGGGGAAGGGATTCGAACCCTTATAGATTCGCTAACTTCATGGTAATTCTGCAGGCGAACGCATAGCCTCTCTGCCACCCCACCATCAATTATGGTTGACAAATTTTCTCAATTTAAAGCATTGTCTAAATTTAAATCTCTAAAGTGTATGAACAACCGAGAAAAACTAATTTAATTTGCAGGGGGCTTACTGACTAGCCTTCAGCAATTTTTGTAAATCGCTGATCAATTGGATTATATTCACAACCCATAGGTCCACAATATCTTCCCACATACTCAGCCTTTGGTCTATAAAGTGCGGGTTTAGGAGCTGCCTCGGCAAATTTTTCTTCTATCACATGAGAAGCCCATCCAGAAATTCTAGCAATTGCAAAGATGGGCGTGAACAAGTCCATGGGAATCCCCAGACTGTAATAGAGTGAGGCACTGTAGAGATCTACATTAGGATATATTGATTGCTTTCTAGTTTCTAGCAAATATTTTTTTGTCATCTTTTCAACTCGCTCTGTCATGTCAAACCATGGAGTCTGGCGTTCCTTGTTCACAGTCTTTGATAATCGATATAGGACTTCTGCCCTAGGATCTGTAGTTTTATAGACTGCATGTCCCATACCCATAATCTTGTCTGCATGTTCCAGCTTACCGATAACCCATTTGTCAACGTTCTCAATTTTACCAATTTCTAGTAGCATTTTCATAACCTGAGTATTTGCCCCTCCATGTAGTGAACCGGACAAAGCAGCAATTGCCCCATTTATAGATGCATAAATATGGGATTTTGTAGATGCAATTTCTCTTGCAGCAAAGGTCGAAGCATTAAAACTATGTTCTGAGTGAAGTATCAAACAAATATCAAATATCTTTGCCTCTTCGTGCTTTGGTTTAGTACCAAATAACATGTACAGAAAATTTTCAGCATTTGTCATTTCCTTTGAAGGTTTGATTATTTCTTTTCCGCTTCTGATTCTGTCCCAAACGGCAACAATTGTTGGAATCTTTGAAATTAGCATCTTAGCTCTCTTGATATTCATTTCCCTTGAATCATCTTCTATATCCAAATCATAATCAGGCATTTGAGAAACACAAGATTGAAGTACATCCATGGGAGAAGCTGTTACAGGTCTGTTTTTCAAATTTTGATACAATGCTTCTGGAATTTCTCGGTTCTCCTTCAGATCCAAAGTAAAATCAGCTAGCTCTTCCTTTGTTGGAAGATCTCCGAAAAGTAGCAGATATGAGGTTTCCTCAAAAGTTGAATGAGTTACCAGATCTAAAATATCATAACCTCGATAAATTAGCTCACCCTGTTCACCGTCAATTGAACATATCCTTGTGTCTGCCACCACAATATTTCTCAGGCCTATGTTCCTAGCATCTATATTTCTCATGCCACTCATTGACATATATCACGTCAAATTTATATATAATCTTGTGTAAACACCGTAAACTTCTGTAAGGGCAACGTTACAAATTTCAGGATTTATAGATTAGTTAGTACGTGCATGCGGGCCTTGGGTAAAGGGCAACAGCGCGCACTTGTGAAAATAAAGTTAGTGCGTCTTTAGACCAACTAAGGCCTCTTTACTTCTTCTTTATAGTCTTCTTTTGTTTTGGCTGATTCTGTTCTCTTCTAGAAATATAATTATCTTTTTCATCTAATCCTGCTGATGCTGGAACTTCTTTGGACTCTCCGCCTACTGCATATTTACTGTAACTGATAACTGTGTTAAGACTTTTTTTCTCGAGATCAGTTTTATTTTTCTTCTTTTCCTTCTTTCTATACTCTTCGTAGCCATCATTCCCGTATGTAGAGGGAGATTTAACATTCTCCTCAGAAGCTTCAGTATTACTCATAAAATCTTGATGAACAACATTCTATTTATTAAATCAATCAGTCAGTTGGCTGGTAGGCCTTCACATTTATATATTAAATTAATCCCAGGTTCTCACAGGTCACTTCAAAACCAAATATGACGAATAAGTTTGGGAGTACCTCATCAACAACTTTTATGGTTAATAATAATACGAAATTATGATAATTTTCGCAAATCTCGCTTTGAAATTTGCTTGACTTTATTAATGAATGTTGCTTAATTAAAATTTAATACTTGTTAGTGATTGTTGAATATTTGTCGCTAAGGTTAAGTCATAATTTACTATCAAAAGATGGTCACGCAAGTCTATACATTCTATCATGTTGGAATGGACTTACTGTTTCAGGATGGAGGAACAATTTCCCTCACAGAGAATTTCTTGAGGTCATATGTTACTCCATTTGACTTGAATATTACATAAGGAGAACCCCAAGTTATTGCTGCACCATCTGTCGTTGCATTACAATGAGTCATGTCGTCACCCCAATTTCCTTTATCTACGAGCTCTGTTGCCTTCTGCCAATTATTGTTATTATCTTTGTCAACATAAGATTCAAGTTTCACACTACCGTCAGGCATGTTATACACGATGCCCTTAAAACCGATCCATTTATTCATGGTCGAGCCAATTGATATGCCTGAGTATGGTTTTATGTCATAATTTACATGCCACATCTCTTTTTTGAATTTGAATTTCCCATTTGTAAAGTCAATGTTATTGTGATACGATGAGCCACCACATCCTTCCTGTACGTTCGTACTATGTCTAACACTTTTAGAAACCAGAGAAATTTCGTCTCCACCACCAGAAGCTGATAGTACTTTAACATAAACTGTTATTTCTATATTCTTCCAATCTGTAGGTTTGTAAAAATGTCCAATTTGTGCCAACCTTGAATAATCATATGTTGGTAGATTTGCCCTAGATTCATCAGAAGTTATTCCTGAACTCTTTGTAAATGCTAACATTCTGGTGGTACCCGGTTTGAGATTCCAGCTACCATCAGAATTCTTTGAAATTTCTGCACCGTTTCTGTCAAACTGACCATCATTCGGGTTTGTGGGGTTGAAAAACCATGTTTCTCCACCTGTAAGTGTGGGATATATCATCTTGATTCCATCTCCAGAGCCGGTATTATCTCCTGTACCTCCACCCCCATTTGACGGTGGTGACGGAGGAGTAGTAATTGTATTTTGTATGCCTACTTTAGCTTCAGTTATGCTTGCCCAATTATTTTGTGTGTTACCATTAACAGTAATTTTGATATAACGTGCATTCGTGTTTGGTAAAACATATTTTTCTAGGTTCAGCGTAGTGCCGCCACTCTTTTTCTCAAGAACCTTGGTGAATGCAGCACCGTCTTTCGAAGTAGAGATGATAAAGCTATTCTGTCTTTCGTTGCCTTTGTACCAAGCAATGTTTACATTGCAAATATTTTTACTTGATCCTAAATCAAGCTGAATCCACGATCCTTTACCGTTGTTAGACCACCTTGTCTGAAGATTATTATCTATTACATTTGTAGATGGAAATCCTGATTGACTGGCAGATGCTTTAACACCTTTAGTAGTCGTAGTAGAACATAGAGTTTGCTGAGGTTGATCTAGCATTGTTGTTTGGATTTTGGCCTCGGTTATACTTGCATAATTATTTTGAGTGTTACCGTTTACAATGATCTTTACATAGCGCGCCAGTGTGTTGGGTATTACATAATTGTCAAACGATAATGTGTTACCACTACTTTTGGTAGACAAAACGGTTGTGTACGACTTGCCATCTGTAGATGTAGATATTACAAAATTACTCTCTCTGATATCGCCTTTATACCACGCAATATTTACACTGCAAATATTTTTACTTGATCCTAAATCAAGCTGAATCCACGATCCTTTACCGTAAGTAGACCATAGTGTATTGAAATTCTTGTCAACTACGTTATTTGGTGGAAAATTTTGGGTGCTTCCACTGGCAGAAATACCTGTAATATTTGTGTCAACGCAAGTTGAAGTTGTTCCCTGTCCAGAAGTAGGGTGAATAGTTTGCGAAATCATTAGAGCAGTTATTATAAAGAGGAACAATATGGATCTTGTAAACAGGCTAGCCAACTTTCATTCCTCCACCTGTATCTTACTTTTAATATTACTACAGCAAAAAGAAGAATTTTCTAATTCAACAGTCGTCGAGTAAATACCATATATTAAATTATAATGATGAATCATCGCAAAATTATCTTATTACATATTATATATGCAGGACTAAGATATGTACCTATAATACGTTATACGTCAGTTGAACATAATAGTTTATTTAAATTATTTACAATATTTATCTATTGTAAATAGTGTTACTCCTTCGAGTAAATTTATATAGAAAAATAATACTATAAAATTATAGATAAAATATGTAAAT
The DNA here is from genome assembly GCA_046261955.1 of Nitrososphaeraceae archaeon. GTDB lineage: Archaea > Thermoproteota > Nitrososphaeria > Nitrososphaerales > Nitrososphaeraceae > TA-21. The sequence goes on from JBHENS010000028.1 coordinate 17,160, forward strand.
TGAAATTGTAAAAAAGATGAGATGTCGTAAATATTTACAATTTTTCAATCATTAGGATTCAATACCGCCCGTCCAACTATTTTACCTGCACGCAGGTCTTCGAGTGCTTGATTTGCATCATCCAGCTTGTACGTTCTATTTACAACAGATCTAATTTTTCCGGTCTTGGACAAGTTGACAAGATCAACTAGATCATTGAAACTTCCCGTATATGCACCAGTAATCGTAAAACCTCTTAAGGGCACTATTGGCAGACTCAATTCTAGTGCGCCACCAAAAAGTCCGACCATTACAAGCTTGCCTCTCTTTCTCAACATATTAATTGAAAGAGGTGCTGTGCGATTATTATTTACAAAGTCAATTACTGCTTCTGCACCCAACGAATTGGTAAGCCTTTTGATATCTTCGACAGGATCTACTTTAGAAGAATTTATCACTTCATGGGCACCAAGTTTTTTTGCTTCCGATAATCTCTTGTCGTCAACATCCACTACCACGATTGTCGAATTAGTTATTGCTTTTGCAATTTGAATTGACATTAATCCCAATCCACCAGCCCCAATTATTACAATTGATTCCCCAGGTCCTACCATGGCCTTCTTGACAGCATTATATGCCGTTAAACCAGAACATGCCAGTGAGGCAGAAGAATTTAGATCCATATTATCTATTTTTACAAGATATCTAAAATTAGGGACCAGAACCAATTCAGAATATCCACCGTCTCTGTAAATCCCGATTGTCTTGGGTGCATCACAAAGATTTTCTTGAGCTACCCTGCAAGCAGGACATGAACCCTCTCCTATCCAAGGATATACTAAAACCCTGTCTCCAACACTGAACCCATTAACAGATTCTCCTATTGCTTCAATTTTTCCAGATATCTCATGTCCGGGAGTTATCGGAAATTTAACTCCTCTGTCTTCTACTTTTAAGAAAGTACCTGCAGCTCCCTCATAACCGCCTTCCCAAAGATGAATGTCGCTGTGACATACCCCGGATGCTTCAATTCTAACTAGTACTTGAGTATCCCTTGGTTTTGGGTCAGGAAGGTCAACAATAGAAAGTTTTTCTTTAGTCTTAATTATTTGAGCTGATTTCATTTTCATTATTGAAATAATGTCCATGGTATTAAAAGAATTCACTTTATCTCACAAAAAATTCTTTGACTAGGAGAATACTTCTGAAATTGAGTTATTCAAATATTACAAAAATGATCTTCAAGGTTGATATGCTGAGCAAAAT
>JBHENS010000029.1:0-18137 GCA_046261955.1 Nitrososphaeraceae archaeon
CATATGATGCTCACACATACTATAGAATTGAATGTCTTTAGCAATAATCGAATCAGTTTCTTCACTAAAACTAATTTCAAGCTCAGAATTCATGCAATAGCCAGCAAAAATTTCTTCATACATATCTGCAATTCTTTGCGGGGTTCCCAGTAAGCCTTCACGGTCCGGGTTTTCTCCGAGTTGCACTATCAACTCCCTAACGAGTTTTTCTATCTTTCTTTTGTTAAATGAAGTTTTTTTCATGTTCTTTTTCCCCTTAATTATCTAGCACCTATCTCCTTATGCAGCTGTGGTATAATCCTCACCTCAGGAAAAATGGGTTGGACAATATCATAAGTATCTAGAAGCTTATTAACAGTTGGCTGGTCTATTCCAAAACTAGGTTGAATTATGAAGCCCAGAATGTCTGAAGGTTTAATTTTCTCTGAAATGTTGTAAACCAAATTCTTGAAACTTTCAAGATTTGTAGAATTAGTCACCACTATTTTAATGTAAGTAGCCTTGTTACTTTCGACGGCTAATTCCAAACATTTAATCTCATTTAATATCAAGTTATCATATTCCTCATCTTCAACAACTTTAGAATCATCAGTTTTGAATTCAATTTTGCAAATATCAATACAAGGTAAAATCTTACTGAACAGTTCGGAATCAAAACATGATGATTCCATGTATGTTTTGAGGTTTGTCTGCTTTTTTATGAAATCTGCTAGTTCTATTACAGCTTCAATTTGCAGTAATGGTTCTCCTCCTGTGAAATTTACCTTGTAAGTGAATGGTTGAAGTTCTTTAATAATTAGATCTTTAATTTCGTCGATTTGGTAATCAGTTCCACTATCTAGAGGTAACGCATATTTTGTATCACACCATCTGCATTTTAAATGACAACCCGATAATCGGATAAACAATGTTTTCTTTCCAACGAACATCCCTTCTCCCTCAATGCTAGTAAATATCTCACTAACTCTTGCTCTTGCCTTATTTTCAGTTCTTTGCATAAATTGTTTTATCCTCTATACCTGCACTACTAAATGCCATCTTCCTATTTATACACGATTCGCATTCTCCGCATTGCGCTACTTTTTGATTAATTTTTTTACCATTAGAATAACAACTCCATGATTCAAATATTGTATCTCCTAGTATTTCATGACCCAATTTTAATAGCTCGTATTTAGTTATACCTTCTAAAGATGGAGACCAGATGGATACTTTTCTTTTAATTCTATTTTTGATTCTATCTTCCTCGCCTATATTCAAGGCTTTTGTTATTGATTGAATAAATTTCGGCCTGCAATCCGGATAATGAAAATCATCAGCGTGAGCGCCAAATACAATCAAATCAGCATCCACACTAAATGCCCATGCCGTGGCAATTGTTATGAAAATAGCATTTCTGATGGGCGCTACAATACTATTGTCGAATTTGGATGGAATTGATAATTTGCTATTGGTTAGTACGTTTGAACTACCGTACAATTCCTTGATAAAATTAATGTCTACTGTACGGTATTCATGTGAATTCAAGGCCTTCGCAAGCTTTTTTGATTGAATTATCTCGCGTTTAGCTCTTTGACCGTAAGAAAATGTAATTATTTTTATTTTATATTTCTTGTAGTTTTTAACATAAGCAGCAGCACAGAGTGAATCTAGGCCTCCACTCATTATGCATATTGCAATCTTTTCATCTTTCATTTAACGCGTAGATACCTCCGACGCCATATGATATTGCGACAAATATTCTAGAAAGTGCCAATACATGTTGATGAACTGGAACAGAAGTAAGTAATAGATCAACTAGATATAAAACTGGGATCATAGTGATTGCAATTATTCCAACAATAAATTGTTCCTTATTTTTGTAATTACTATAATATTTAATCAAAAGATATGTGGAGATGTTACCAGTACCGATTCCTAAGAGTATCAAGTACTGTGAAAATGGGTGGAAAACTGGAATGGCCAAAAAAGGTACAGCCCAACTTAGACCATTAATCATCTTTGCGTGAAGAGGCCATTTTATGCTATTTTTCATTCTGTTTCTTATGGAATGAAACAGATTCTTCATTTTCGTAAAGGTTATTCCCAAAATCAAGGCAAATACCAATATCCATGAAAGTAGTTGATAGTAAATTGGAACACCATGTGTTGATAAGAATTCATTAATTATAGTTCCAGTTAGAACAGCTATTGCGATACTGATAAAAAGAAAGCCAAAAGCTCTAGATTCGATTCCTAGATTTCCAGGCAATGGTCTATAAACTTTATTTCTTTAATTTAAAGCATTTAGTGAATACTGAATGAACAGAAAAGACTTACATTTTGCCGTATGTTGGATATCTTCCAATAATCATGATACAATCTCGGATTTTATGATAACCCTATTGCTGTTTAGATCCACATTTAGGACAGAATTTTGATGCAGTTTTGAGAGGATAATTGCAATTGCTACATTTGGTCGTCGATCCCTCTGCGAGATCCTTGAACATATCTGTAACTGCTCCACTTGGTTTGAATGATTCATCAGTATCTGGAAGGAAATCAGAATTGTTTGATTGATTGTTGACATCATTAATATACATCAATAAGCGAGGTACTGTCTTGTTTTTTCCAGGAACATTAACTTGATCACCTAACCACAATGCAAATTTTTTTAATGTCATTTCAGGAGTCGAAAAAGTTAGGGAATGTGTGGACATATACTCTTCAGTAGCAGCTCTCCCATTAAAGATCTCCATAATAGATTAAAACAAAATGGAGTTTTTAATTATTGCGAATTCCCACACTTGGGACAAAATTTAGCAGTAACAGGAATTGTAGACTTGCAATGAACACAATTCTTTTTTGAATCCTGGTTTTTAACTTCAGGCTTAATTGTTATGTCGACAGGTTTGAATGTCGGTTCGGTTAGTCGATCAGGTTCAGGAAGTAAGTATTGATTATCATCTGAGGGTCTGTTGCCACCAATACTACCGCCGCTGTCTACAAACGCATTGACTCCAAATCCAGAACCAGATGAAGGCTCTGCAATTCCTCCAGTTGGATTCTTTAATGATGAACCTTTGTCTACTGCGGATTTCATTTCCAATATTACTCTAATAGCTAGAAAATTTAGTGCAGATAGAGATATCATGAATTTTGCAATTTTTCCGAAAAATTCTTTATCACCAATTTTTCCTTTTTTGTAAAGTTGAGCATCATCAATAAAAGATTCATAATGGTCTTGGGTCTCGTTTACTAATTGTTTTAATTTTTCACTCAAACCTCCAAGCGTATCGACACTAAATGACATAATTATTGAATTAGCTATGCAGTTTAATAAAAGTTTGAATCCAATAAAAAAATAATTAAAAATACTTAAATTGGAAACATGTGATGCTCAGTGTTTTGATTAATTCAAATAGCCCCTGAATATTATATTTTGTTTGACCAGGATTCAAATTGATGGAGGGGTGGTCTAGACTGGTTATGATATCTGCCTTACACGCAGGTGGTCATGGGTTCAAATCCCATCCCCTCCATACTGATAACGATTAATACAGATTAAATACTGTAAAATATCCACTGGATAACTAATGACACTAATTTCTGGTAAACTGATGTATATAGGTGTCATATCTGTTATCATAATTGCTGTCGCTTCATATGGATTATTTTTTTTCTTTCAAAGAGTCAACGAAAAGAGTATTAGAGAAAGTATATTCGAACAGGAACTCGAGAGGCAGATAAATTCTACAAAGTTAATTTCACTGCATGTTGGCTCTGATCTTCGGTTAGTTACCTCCATGCTTCAGGATTTGGCTGATTCTATATATGTACAAAATGAAATGTTATCAGGAGACAAGGTTAGTAAGGTAATTGAAGAAAAATTTAACCAACTTAATTCTGTCGCGAAAGTAGATAGTCTTTTAATTACAGATAATGAGGACATCATAACTACTCACAAGGCATCTGAGGGATTGGAGACTTTTGTGAACATAGATATCTCATCTAATGAATATTTGAAACAAACAAAAGAAAGCCTTCAACCTGTATACTCTGATGGTCTTACAGGAATAGATGGCAGTATATGATAGTGATAACCTATCCAATAACAAATGTGGATGATGGTCATTATATTGGAACAGTAGTGGCAAATTTACCTACTATTGAATTTTTCAATAATTATGGAAATGTCAATGATATAAATTCACAGTTTTTAGTTGCCTTTGATAGAAAGGGAAATCTTCTGGCTGTAGGAGCAAGTGGCGGTCTTGTGGGGAAGAATTTCTTTGGCAACGAAACACAACAGTTTATCAATTACAATAAGGAATTGAACAATCTGACACAATATTTGTTGGCTGGAAATATTGGACATGCAATATATGATTATGGAAGAGGGGAGAGATTGAATACACAATCCCCAATATTAGTTGGAACAAAACCTGTATATTTCCTTCAAGTAGTAACGCCAACGGATAGAATATATTTGAAAATAAATTCAGTCCTTTTCATAGAAGGTATAAAGATGTTCTCATTGCTTACTGGGACTACTGCTGCAATAATAGTTTTAGTGTTTCTTTTAAGAAAATGGTATAGCGTATTACAGGAAGAAGTTACAAAACGGACTCGCGATTTGAATGAGTCAAATTACAAATTGATGAAAGCAAATGAATCTCTTAAGATTAAGGATGAAGCACAAAATCAGTTTATCAACGTTGCAGCTCATGAGCTTCGGACTCCTATACAGCCTATCCTCAATGCCATTTACCTTCTGCAATCTGCAAATTTGAGCACAGTGAAGAAAAATCAGTATATGGATATCATAAAGAGAAATACCGAAAAATTAGGAAGGCTTGCAGAGGATATACTTGATGTTACCAGAATAGAGAGCAATTCTTTAAAATTAATGAATGAACTACTTGATTTATACGATCTAATTCTAAACAGCATTGAAGAATATAAGAGAGATATTCAGCTTATTTATAAGGATCTTACGATAAATTATGAAAATTCAAATAAATCAATCTATGTGAGAGGCGACAAGATGAGATTAAGTCACGTATTGCATAACCTTCTTGATAATGCTGGCAAATTTACCAAAAAAGGATCAATTACGGTAACAACAGCAATCAAATCAGATAAAGTTCAAGTTACCGTAAAAGATACTGGAATTGGAATACACCCTGAAATATTTGCCAAATTATTTTCCAAATTTGTAACAAAATCCGACAGGGGAACTGGATTGGGTTTATTTATTTCAAAAAGCATTATCGAAGCACATGGCGGCAATATTTGGGCCGAACGTGGTTCCCAGCAAAAAGGGGCTACTTTTATCTTTACACTACCACTCTTAAATCAGGACAAGATTGAACATCAAAATGACGAATGAATAAAAGAATTCAACCACCGAAGATGGAATAATATACATAGCGCCGTTCTATGGTTTTCAGAATAAGATGCCCAAAGATATTCAAGCTAAATTCATTCAATTGAGTCGGGATATAAGAAACAAAAAATCATTGTTTCAGAATGACTAATTCATTGCAAGTCATTTCTATTGGCACAAATAAGCGGACTCATGTATGATTATACGTCAGCATACATGGTAAATTCATGTGGGTGCGGACGTACAGCTAATTCCATATGTTGTTTAGCTGCATCTTCAATTATCCGTTCAATAACATGTTTACCAAATATCGGTTTCAAGAATTCTGAGTCAGATTTTAATTCACCAATTGATTCTCTTAAACTTGCCGGCAACTGTCCAATATTATGTTCTTCTCTTTCAGCATCAGTCATCTTAAATATATCTGCATCAACATGATCTTCTATCTTGGGATCATTTGTTTGGGTTCTTTTTTTAATTCCATCAAGACCAGCAGCAACAATCGCAGAAAAAGCCAAATACGGATTACATGAAGGATCTGGTGCTCTAAATTCTATTCTTTTCAAGTATGCAAATTTTTCACCCTTAAAATGTGCAGGAATTCTAATTATTGCTGATCTGTTACCCGTACTCCAAGCAATGTAAACAGGTGCTTCATATCCAGGTATCAACCTTCTATAAGAATTGGTAGTGGGAGCAACAATGGCTGCTAAAGCTTTTGCGTGATCCAGTATTCCACCAATGAAATATCTTGCAGTTTGGGAAAGCTCGGCATATTTGTCATTTGGATCATAGAATAGATTTTTTCCTTTATTCCAGAAACTTACATTGACATGCATTCCAGAACCATTATCCAATGCGATTGGCTTGGGCATCATTGTTGCTATCATATTATGTTTTTTCGCAATATTCTTCACGATGTACTTGTAACTTTGAACTGAGTCTGCAGTATTAACAAGGGTATCGTAGCGAATATCTATTTCACATTGTCCTGCAGTTGCTACCTCATGATGATGGGCATCACAAATTATACCGAAATTAGAACTCAGAACATCAACACATTCATGGCGATAGTCCATGAGAGTATCCCCAGGTGGACTTGGAAGATATCCTTCTCTCAACCTAAGAGTATATCCAACATTTTCTGTTGACCATGGTGCTTCACGAGAGGTTATTTCATAACTCTGACTATGAAATGAGGTCAATGTATTAACTTGAAGTTTATCAAAGACAAAGAATTCCACCTCCGGTCCCCAGTACGAGATATCGTAACCATTTTCTTTTACGAACTTTTCTGCGTTCTTAGCTATTCCACGTGGATCGGCTAGGTAGGACGCTCTCTTTTCGCCACCCGATAAAATGTCGCATATGAGCCTGGCTGTGGGATACTTTTCTATCCACGGAATCAAGGCATATGTAGAAGGATCAGGTTTTATGATTAAATCGGATTCGTGAATCTCTGTAAAGCCTTTAATGGAGGAACCGTCAAGTTTTGGTAATCCGTCCTTAAAGTCTTCCTTCTTTAACATATTAGATGCCAATGTGGTATGGTGGAATCTTCCGAATAATCCAGTAAACTGTAAATCAAGAAATTTTATTCCTTCTTCCTTGATTTTAAGTAAAACATCATCACTAGTATACGTTAAGGGCTCAAATTCTCCATTAACTATTTTATAAGGCAATCAGAACCGATTATAATATTCTCATAATTAAGTTTTAAACTGACTACTGAGATAATAGAATTATGTTTGATTTGGAGTTCGGAAACTTTTTTTACATTGTTAAAAAATTTGCTTGATTAAAATTTTAATAAACTGGTATTTAAATAGAAATTATCAAAAGGTAGAAATTATTGGCGCAAATAGATGATAATAGCAACGGCAAATATTCCGAAAAAAAGATCGACTTAGATTTCATCATGGAACTGCTTAAAAAGGAAACACAAGTTCCAAAGATCCAGGGCGTATCACCGGATATTTATAAGAAAATTGCACAGCTCATAAAAGAACTCTCCATCCAAAAGTATGAAGACCTAGAATTAGATGTGCACCATGAATTGATAAGATTGCTGATATTATCTATAAAATCATTGATTGAATTAAGAACTCGGAAGCTTTTAGAAAATTCTAACGGAAATTTGGCTTCCCATTCATTGTCTACTGATGACTATTCTAAATTGACAGATGAAGAGAAGTATATTTTTGAAGAAGAAAGAAAAGTATCACAAAGAAAGGATTCGATAATACAGTCTTTAATCAATGGAAATGTGAATAATTTAGATTCCATATCGAGAATCATAAGGTCCAAAATGATCATAATAAGATTTTTAGAGTCTACGGACCAATTTATGGGAGTTGATATGGCAAAATATGGTCCATTCATAAAAGAGGACGTTACGATTTTACCTTTTGAGAACGCAAGGTCTTTGATAGAAAGAAAAGTAGCAGTTGAAATAAACGATTTGCGATTTCACATTAAGGAAACATAGATATTTGTTTCAATATTAATGACTATTAGTTAGTCTTCTTGCCTCATAATGGAGTCGATATAGATCAGTATATTTTACTCACGTTTTACCCAATAATAGCTTTTTTTGCAATAGCTCTACTTACCAAGAAATTTAAACTTGATGAAGTATTCAAGTACCTTTTCCAAGGTATTAGTTGTATTTTGTTTGCGATTTTTTATATAATCATAATCCCAAGAGGTGGTGCTCAGGGTCTTGCCTTAGTTTTGATATTGTTTGGAGTCTTGTTATTTTTTATGGCCAGAAAGCAGAAAATATCTCCAAAAGACCAAACTCTATAGCAATACCATTTGTATCTTAAAACCAGCCTGGTCTAAATTTTCTAATTCTTGTTGTATGCATGTGAATACCTTCTTCGTCTATATTCAATTAGTCCCATTAACTGATATCCATACTCTAAATTATGTTTGACATGATTTATTCCATGTGAACCATGTGGAAGGAATTTACCATCTAGCACATTCTCTACATATGTCTTTACTTTCCTGATGGAGATTGTAGCGTGTTGTAGTTGTCTATCATTGAGTTTTCTTCCCAATTCCTGTTCGATTTGATGACTAAACTCATCTGTTTCAATCAGTTTTGAATATTTTTGTAATTTACTGTAGTTTACGCACAAGTCAGTTATTTTCTTAAAATCTTGTTCTGGTATTTTTGCCAGCAACTCATTCAGTTCATTCTTCTTCCTTCCAGTAATAACACTAAGGCTATTGACAAGATCTTTCTTGCTCATTATATTTTCCTTCACAGAATTCACAGAAGGAGGTATCAAAGGTTGTAGGGAAGAATCATCATTAGGCTTTTTAGCATCTATATTATCGGTTTTTTGCACATCAGAAACAATTGCTTCAGAAATATCTAATTCCTTATTTGCTGCATCATGTTTAATTTTCAGATAATATCTTTCCAATCCATAAAGATTTACCTTTTCGCCACTGATGTCGGAACCTCTTCTAATAATTGAAATAATATTCAGAATGATTTTTGGATAATAGTTTTTTAATTCAATATCAACATTATCGTAATTCTCCATTATATCTTTGTATATACTAAATATCGCATCGCTTACTACTTTATTCATTAATTGGTTTTCTGAATTTACTTTTGTTTCATATTTCTTATTGTCCAAACCTCTTGCTCCGATTGTCAGAAAATCACAAAGTTCAGCTTTTGAAAAAATGTATTTGTTTTCATCGCAAATTACAACTATTGCTTTCATAATATTTATCCAAGCTTCATCATAGTTGGCAGTTTCCAGATTTTTCACGAATGAGGAAGTATTCTGTTTTATTTTATTGTTGGTTATTCGCAATTCATCTAGTGTTTGAGAAAGTATCTTTTCTGGGTTGATGGGATTATTTTTACTTGTCAATAGTTGGTCACTGTTATTATGCTATAATACTAATTATAGTATTTGCTATTTAAAGTAAATTTCTATTAATTCGTTGACTTAAATTTCTTATTGATTCTGATAATTTATTCTTGATCTGGCAACTCTTAAAATATGATTATGATATTAATTTGTACAGTTCATCATAGAACAACCTAAAACTATGATATTTTTAATATTTTCCCCTTATTTTTTCGAATTATTGCCAAGAGCTGTTTTGAAATTTTATTGATTAGGTCTCTAACTACTTCTTCATTATATCCCTTAGAAACTAATTGTATTCTTATCGTAGGAATATTCCTACTATATCCTCGTGGGTGGGTTTTTAGATATAATCTATCATTTGGGGCTGATGCAACTATTTTTGTTAGGTTGGATGATATCATAGCCTCGCTAATACCCTGAACAAAGTAGTTTATCTCCATTATTGTAAAATTGCCTATTTCTAGTTTCATTCTAGGTAGGATATTTTTTGTCGCTATCGCTTTCATTTCATTTGGAACCCCGGGTAGACACATGATTTGAGTTTTGCGAACACAAAGTAATACGGCAGGTGCGTTACCAACAGGATTATGTATCGGAGTTGACCCTTTTGGAATTATTGCCATCTTCAATCTAGCCTTATTCATTTTCACTCTTTGATGTCTGTCTCTATAACTTTTTTTTACCATATCCAATGCATTATTATTCAAAATCAATCTTTTTTTCAATGCTTTACCAATTCCCAGTAAGGTCCTATCGTCATAGGTTGGACCTAATCCACCGCAAACGATTATCCATTTGGGTTTCCCGTTAAGAGATTCTAATAAGGTCAGCCGGATATCATCCAAATTATCTCTGATTACTATCACTCTTCTAACGAATCCGCCAATTTTCGTAATTTTACTTGATAACCAATGAGCGTTTGTGTTAAGAGTTATACCAGATAGTAATTCATTGCCAATGCATAAAATTTCAATAATATACATTAGAAGATCTTATCTGTAGTAGATAACATCATGCCTTGAGATATTGAAAATTACTTTTGCAGGCCACATATTTGAAATGCAAACATAATATATCCAGCAATTCTTGTCGACTTTCTGAAAGGATAGAAATTGTTGGTGTCTTTTGGCATTAATTCATGTTTTAATGCAGCAGCTTCTGTTTTTGATATTGATAGACGTATTAATTGACTACCAAGTATAGATTCCCAAGGCAATTGAATAATAGTTTCTTTTATTGTACCAAGTATAGATATTACTCTATTTGCATTGGTTTTATCCAAAATAATGGAGTATTCATAATCATCGTTTTCTTTAAATGGATCATCAGTAGTAAATGGGTCAATATCTACATATTTTTTAATTTGTTCTCTCAAAGAGACTGATAAGTTGTTCATTATTACCAAATCTGTCAAAGTTAGTGTTTTTATTTCATTTGGAGTTGGTGATTGTATTTCGGTTGTCGATAACATAGATTGAAGTACTGATAAGCTAATCATTATATAATTTTTGATGTTTATTTGCGGACAATGCTCAACATTTATAGAATTATAAAGATTATCAATACTAAATACATTGCCGGGGTACCCAAGCTAGGTAAGATATGCATGATTCCCTAAAAGGGGTCAGCCTCGAGATCAAAATTATGAATACCGATGCGTTAGCTGATGTTCGCAAGAACTCGTGGGTTCGAGTCCCACTCCCGGCGCCTTACCAGATAATGCAATCAGAGTCTAGAACCTGTTGTAAGCAAACTCGAGCAACAAGATTCAGCCAGGTACGATCTTAACCACATTGAGCAATTAATTCATTTTCATGAGTGAAACATACATGTTCGAGTTTAGTGTAGTCCTGAAAGGAATATTTGCAACCACACTGATATTCTAGTACTTTCTTCTTTATCTTATATCCGTTCGAAGAAACTAACTCAGACATAGTGTATTAACACTAAACACATATATCAACTTTAATTGAAGTCTGAATACGAGAACTTTATATTTATGATTACGTAAATTTACAACGTCAGCATTTGCTATAACATCATGTTCAAATAGAACACACAACATCAGATATAAGGAGTGTCCTTATTTTCAAGTTTTAACTCCTTTAGAAAAAATATTAGCCTGTTATTTATAGTGGTATTAGTCTCGTTCGGATTGAGCACTTTTGGGATCTTTGTAAAGTATACATTTGGAACAGCTGAAACAAATGAATCAGACTTCAATTTTGTTGCTGCTGGAGACTTTGGCTGCGGCATGAATGCGAATAGAACAATAACAAATATGTTACTCAGAGAGCCGGAAGTGGTCATAGGATTGGGAGACTTATCATATCAAAAAACTGCAGATTGTTGGTTTCATGTTGTTTCCCCATTAGATACTGATGGACGACTAAAAATTGCAATTGGTGATAATGAAATGTTTTCTGCAAAATTTACTGAATATATGAAACATTTCAACATGGAGAGCCCGTATTATTCATTTGACTATGGAAATGTTCATTTTCTCTCAATGGCAACCGCCAAAAATAGAGTGATACCATATAATGAAACTTCAGAACAATATGAGTTTATTAAAGATGATCTCAAAAGAGCATCTGAAAATAGCAGTATTAACTGGATAGTGGTATACTCGTTTAGATCCTTCTATTCTTCTAATACAACACACCCTGGGCTTGACGAATTACAGGATCTCTACCATCCACTGTTTGATAAATATGGTGTCGATATTGTATTACAGGCGCACAATCATAATTATCAACGGACATACCCACTTAATTTTAATCAGACTAGAGCATTTACACCTGTAATAACAGATAGAGATCCGGAGAGATACGAATATGATCCGAAAGGGCCCATATTTATCACAGTCGGTACTGGAGGAGAGGATCTGTATGATTTTACGGGTCAAGCTCCCTATGTTATAACTCAATTTCAGAGACATGGATTCGTGAATATAGATATTGTGGAAAATGGAACAAGATTAAACGGGAAATTTTATGAGAATAGAGAAAATATTGACAAGGATCATTTCACCATCATAAAGTAGATTACACTTCAACAACTATTAAATTAGTCATTTGATCTTAGCATTTGTTAAATAAAAATTAAAAATTATTATTTATGTACTTATTTTCCTGATTTCAGACTAACTATAATTCATTCATTAATTACATCTTCGAGTAAATATTTTGGTATTTTAGCCAATTGTTCCACTTTCCAATGACAGCTCCAGCAGAACCCACAAACAACACATGCAAATTGTGTTCTTACTTTACATGACTTGCATTCTCTATATTCCAACTCAATACTGTTTCTCAAATACTCATGTTTTTGGTATCTGTTTTTTTTCCCGATTAGTCGGGAATTCATTTCTATCTATCTAAACTATATTGAATCGTAAATATAACTCTTTTTTATCGTAATACCAAATTACATATCGTTCTTCATGACAAGTTAAAAGAAAATTTACAAAATTTGTTTCGGTCGATATGTTATTGATACCATGATATGATATTTGATATTGTCTTAACCTAATATTAGATCGTCTCTTTAGATTTACATTGGATACTCGGATCATAACCAGGCAGTGTGATAATTGCTGACATTCGCATTTCTAATATTTACGTGAATGTTATAAAACAATTAGGAGGTATTGTGATAGTGTTGGACATGCTATTTGATTAATGATCTATTTCCACTGCCTTCGATCGCCTTCTAATAAACCAGAATCGCCATGTATTCTATCAATATGTTTGGATAACTCTTCGTTATTGTTAAATTTCGATGCGCAATAAGGACATGAAACTTGAGGATTATCTGACATGAGATAGTATCTGGATCCGTTCAAATTAATTCTTTTGTTTATTGCTTCAATATTTCATAAGATGCTAGAAAAATGGGATATGTTGCTAACGCAAATATCTAATATTTTTCGTAAGATGAGATCAAATCATCATCGGTTTCTATTATCCATTCTACTAGCGTATCATCCAATTTATGATACCTTAGATGTTCTCTTCGTTTTTCTTTAATTATTTCTTCTTTACAGATTCCGCATTTCATGAAAAGATTTGGGAGTGGTAATGCCAAAGTACAATTTTAACATATATATCGCTAGTGATATTCTTAGATATCGAACGGGCATTCAGTGGTAAATTAATTACAAATTAATTCATGCTTCATGTTGAATATTAGGTCGATCAGTTGATACTTAAACGAATTCTTAGTTCCTTAAATACGAAAAATAAAAAAAATAAAGTAAAGAGGAAAAAATAACTTTTTTCTTATACTGTTTGTTCTTTCATTGAGGTTTGTAGAAGTTCGCCAATTTCGTTATGCATCTTCAGGAAATTCAATCCTTTTTCTGTAGTTTTGTAGTTTTGTGAGCCTTCTAAATATTCTAGTAAATTATTTTCAATAAGTACAGAGAGATACTCCCTCAATTGAGCATAGCTAAGAAAGGCTTTGTACATAATTCTGGTTTTTGTTGCCCCACCATTTCCTGCTTCTAGGATCATTGCTACTATTTCTGTTCTACTTCTGTATTTCATATCAAGATACACTAAACTTATTTATTTTAATGTATTGGCACAATAATCTAGAACATAACTACATTCACGCTACATCTAGGATTGTTATACTGTATGTATCTGAATAATTTGCTGTAATAATATGCCTAAAAAATAAGAAATGATATTAATTCGTTAATTCAATTGCGATTCATTAAGCTGTATCTTTGGTAAGCACTTCATTTAGCCAATTACCTTCCATCCCATCATCTTGTGCATCACCGGACACCGTCGGCCTTTGTTTTTCGTTGTTCTCAGTGTCATCAATGTCAGATTCCATTCCCACTTCATTAACATGGTCTTCTGCTTGACTTTGGCTAATGTTCTTATCTTCTGATTCATTTGAGACTATTTCTGAATATGGTTGAGTAATTCTTGAGAGAAAGCTGTTTATTTCATCTTTTTCCAGTTGAATACGATCTAATAATTCGGTAGAATTTGTATTGATTTGTAGACACGTTTCTTCAACAATATCATTACTCCTATATTGCAACTTTGCATCGAAAATAATTGTTTTGATGGTAGTACTTTGTATTTCCAGTTCTCGTAGTCTTGAATTTAAAGTATTTACGACATCTTGTTCGTTACTTTCCAAATCAACTAATCTCTTCTCATATATTAAATGCAAAACTTCAGCGTCATCCTTCATTAGATCGTTTTCCGCTACCAAGTTTTCAAGTGCCTTAACCCTCTTGAGAGTAAGATTTTTTTGTCTTAGTAATTTCTGCGCTTCCATTCGCCACTTTGGTATAAAAATCACATAGTCTCCCTGGACGAGCAACTGTTCATATGATAGCTTCTGCAATCCAGTTGAACCACAATCCACACCAACTGACTCTATAGAACCATCGATATCAGTGACTAATCCGATTACCTTACCCACGTATGCGCCGTACATGTCCTTTACCTGTTTCCCCACAAACTCGAGGGTTATATCGCTCATGAGGTTGAATCAATTTATGGATATAATGATGGCAATGTTAAAAATAATGAATAATTTAGTAGATGTTTTAATACTTGATGTACTTGATGTGCTGGTATCTTGAAATTACTGAAAACTGAATAAATATGTATAAGGATTATTTTGTATTAATATTATGACCTTCAGCGCTGATTGTGATTTTTCGGACAAAGAAAAATCAATACTCGACCAACATTTTTCTAATTCAGATAAGCATGTCTTTGCGATTACAACTCCTAGACAAGTCGACAGAGGTGCACTGATGTCGAGATATTCTCGATCGGATAAAACAATGAGAAAGATTTTTTTGGATGAATTTGTAGCAAACCCGAACAGAGGAAAGGAATTCTATAGTAAGATATTGTCAGAATATGGTGATGATTCTGTTGCGGAATTGGGAGAAGCGCAAATTGCTGTAGAGTGGATTTCGAACATTGCAGCAAAAAAGATAGAGGATCAAAGAATCGGATTATCCTATTTAGAAAAATCTTCTCGGTATATACCTTTTGATAAAAAAGTTGGTAACACGTTTAAATATTATCGTGATGAGAGAATACTTGAATCAAAATTCGCAGATCAATATATAGAATCTTGTGATTACGCCTTTAATGTTTATAGTAAAAGTATCAATGTAATGCAGAGATTTATCTCAGAAATAGAACCAATCGATGATTTTATGTATTTTGATTCAATTTCTAAATCAGAAAAAACCTTCTCAAAACTAACCAACGATCAAGATATAGAATCGGCGAAGAAGGTATACCATAGTACAGTAAGATCTAAATCTCTTGATATTCTTCGTAATTTGCTGCCCGCCGCCACTCTTACCAATTTAGGTATAACTGGAAATGGGAGAGCATTTGAGTACCTTTTAACAAGGCTGTATTGCTCCGAATTGAATGAGCTCAATGATTTGGCTCATTTATTGAATTCTGAACTCGATTGTGTTATACCATCTTTTATTAAACGTGTAAATGAAAAACATGGGAAATCTCTTCAGACATTCATGATAAATACCAATAAGGAGATATCAAAATTGACAGATAAATATCTAGGGGATATTAAGCCTGATTTTTCTCCTGTGGATCTGAGATTAATTGATTATATGGATAGTAAAGATGCAGAAGTGAAGGTTGTTTCTGCAATATTATATGAAAATGCAAAAGGGCAATCACTTCATGATATAACAAAATTAGTCAAATCATTTCCACAAGCAAAGAGGAAGGAAATAATCTTAGCCTATACAAAATTTCGTGGAAATAGAAGGCACAGGCCAGGTAGGGCGTTTGAGATGGTTGAATATCTGTTCGAAATGTTTACCAACTTTGGGATGTTCCGTGATTTGCATCGTCACAGAATTCTTACTATGGAAAGACAATTGCTTTCGACTAAGCATGGCTATGACCTTCCTAAAGAAATTATTGATTCAGGTATTGAAAAAGATTTCAAAGATTGCATGTATCTTTCCAATAAAACTTATCAAAATATTGCGAAGACTATGCCGGTTGAAGCCCAATATGTCGTTAATTTTGCCTATAAATATCCGTATTTTATAAAGATAAATTTGAGAGAGTTATACCATGTGATTGAATTACGTACTACAGCACAAGGACATCCTGATTATCGTTACATATGTCAACAAATTTTTAAAAAAATTAATGATATCCACCCACTTCTTATGAAAGGAATGAAATTTGTGGATTTGAATCAATATGAGCTTGGAAGATTTGATACCGAAAAGAGAAAAGAAATGAAGAGAAGGGAATTATTATCTTCAAAAAATTAGTAATATGCTCATAGTGATGAAAAATAATTATGCAAGAATTAGAATAGAATTAGAACCATTTTTCCAATGATTGATTCTTATTTTTGTCTGAATTTTGAACCTTTTGTAAGGCTGAATTAACACGATCTGAAGAAAAGTTTTTTTCCGTGCATAAAAATTCAATTAGCTTGTCATAATCAACAGGCTCAAATTTAATATCATTGCTTGTAACATTTGCAACTTTTGGTTTCAAAAACAGTTCTCTAATTTCTTCATAAGGAACATCAGACAATGGTTCTTGAAGTTGATCAATATTTTCCAATTTTGAATGTTTTTGTATTAATTTCAATGCAGTCTTTGGACCAATTCCTGGTATACCTCCAATGTTATAGTCTGTGCCAATTAAGATTCCTACATCAACTAGTTGCTCATTAGTCAATTTGGTCTGGTTAAGTATATCCTCAAGATAAAATATTTCTACGGGAAGATCGATGTAGGCATTTCTATTAGGAACTTTCCTTTTACCACTAATTGTGATATTTCTTACGAGTCGCTTTGCACCAAATAAAATAGAATCATAATCCTGACTTGCGCAAATCTGCACTAGATCGGTATTGGTTAGCTTTGATGCAGTCGCTTCTCCTTCGGATGGAGCTTGTATTATAGGTATTCCCAATAAAGAGAGCAATCTCTTTGATTCTTCTATCATTAAATCGGTCAAGACTGATGTTGCTTGACTATATTTTCTTGCTTCTTCTAGTTTGCCCTGGACAAGGGCCTTCTCATATTTTTCGGTCGCTATTTCCTTAATTTGATGTCTGCGTTGGATTTCATTAGTTTTTAGTGGACTGGATACTCCGTCAAAGACATAGACTAGTTTGATACCTTCCGCAAGTAAATTGATATTACGATAGAATAGTCCGCTCAAGTGGCTGGTTATTTCTCCATGAGAGTTAGTAAGAAGTTCCCCGGTAGATCCACGAATTGTAGCTAGAAATTGATGAATCGTATTGAAAGCATCGACAGCAATTATCTTGTTCGAAAGATCACTTAGTTTTATGTTAGTGTGTGTCAGGATTGGTTTTAGATCTAAGCCCATTGATGTGATATGATCACATGATCTTGTTTTATTTTTTTTCTATTTTTCTTTTTTGTGTGTATATGTAGATGAATTGGATGGGATCTGGAAAAAAGTAGATAAAGTAATTTGACTATTGTATTGCTCAACTATGAGTTTCCTTATGAATGTAAGTACTGTGATAAGTGTGTTGAATGTTGGTGTTTTATTGACATTGTTAGTGATTTATACCAAGATATACATGAAAAGTAGAGCGGTATTTACAATTGGTCTAATGTTCTTTACAGTCATGTTAATGCTTCATAATTTAATAGCTGTTTACGCTTACTTAGTTATGGCTCCGCTTTATCCAAATGATTTACTGCCTTATTTTGTGGCTATACATATAGCTGAACTTGTTGGAATTGTTTCATTGCTAAGAGTAACTCTTTGAGCATAAATAATGTCAAAATGAATCAGTATTTTACTAATTGATTACAATAAATGCAATAGACT
>JBHENS010000030.1:0-354 GCA_046261955.1 Nitrososphaeraceae archaeon
CTAATGAACTATACAATGCGGTTCGCCACGAAGAAAAATCAGGTGAAAATAAACCTAATATTGTTAAAAGATAAAAAGGAATGAGAGCACCAAAAATTCTTTATCATGGTACAACGATGTTACGTTGGGGTTTTATTAAGAGAGAGGGGATTATTGTGTTGCAACATGTCTTTTTAAAAGCATGGCTGAAGAGGACGGTTAATGTCCTCCTCATCATCCACTATCGCTACTAGTCTTCTCTTAGTGGGGCCATGAGTGTGAGTTGGTAGGTGGTTGATAGGTCTGCCCACCAGAATGAATAAGTCCTTTCGTGTTATGGTGGCACAGTACTTATGCCTATAAATAATAAAAAAG
>JBHENS010000030.1:364-17811 GCA_046261955.1 Nitrososphaeraceae archaeon
GTTATGGTCTATCGGTAGGATATTAAATACAATAAATTATAAAAAAGTTAAAACTTGCACGGATTAGACGTGGATATATCCCACTAATTACGCTCAATGCCACCTAGTTTCATGTTTATATCTATTTTATATTTTGTTGTCCTCTAATTAACGACGATTTAAGGAATTGAAAACAATCTTATCCTATAACCAAAGCGAAATTAAAACTGATGGATCAATTGAGGATCTTGCAAATGGCTACAATGTTTGGATTGATTTTACAGACCCAGATCATGAAGAACTGCTAACTCTGGCTAGTAAGTTCAATCTGGATGAAGAGGCATTAGAGAAATATTTTAACAAGTCAAAGAAACCAGAAATCCGCCTGTCGGATAATTATACCTTTACTGTAATGCTAAACATGAAGAACAGAGATCCGTTGACATTGGAGACTGAAGGCATTTACTTTTTCCTTGGAAGACATTGGTTGATTACAATACATTCTTCCGAAGTTAATCTGAAAGAGGAGGTAGAAAATTTATTGACGGTAAAGAATAAAAAAATTAAAGAGGCCCAAATTGATGCACTTTACTACAACATTTTAGCAGGGATAATCCAAAAGTATGAACAGCTATTAACTGCCATAGAATTATCTGTTGGTGAATATCAACGTAAGTCATTCGCCAACCCTTCACCCGTACTTTTTGAAAATATTGATACGCTATCAGGGCAGACAATAATTTTACGAAGACACTTTTGGCATGTAAGGAATGTCATAAATTTCCTGGTTCATAATGAGCATGACAATGATGAAGTTAAGTACATAGAAATGGTTTATGATGAAATTTCTCAGTTGATTGAATTCATAGAGTCATATGAGGGATCAATAAATTCTATCCGTGAACTATACGTTGCAAAGGTTTCCCTGCAAATAAACGATACAATGAGATTGCTTACAGTTTTTACAGTAATTCTTCTTCCGTTGACCCTAATCGCTGGTATATTCGGCATGAACGGTCTAGATCTCAACGAAATAGAAGTAATACCAGGCGGATTTATCGTGGTAATTATTATAATGGTATGTATTGCTGGGGGTCTGCTCACTTACTTCATAAAGAAACGGTGGGTGCTAAATCGTGAAAAAGACAAGTATCATGGGTTCCTATTAGAAAATAACGAATCACCTCAAAAGAGTGATGCGAAGAGTCAGGTGAAGTATCATATTTTCAAAAGAGAGAAAAATGGTTAAGCGATTTCTTGTTATTTAACAATTTCCGCGCGGTAATTCCGGTGAAAAAAATAATAAATAATTACTTGGATCAAGATCAGATAAAAAGCAAAGTCGTTAAAATGATTTCTAAAAACATGAGCGGTTTTAAATAAAAAATAAATTCCCATCATCATTAAATATCAGTTGCGTCTCCATTGTTTTGAAATGGAAATAGAATTAGAACTTCTGACAAATGAAAAGGATGAAATTCTGGTAATTGAGAAGGTGCTGGCTCTTGCAAAGAAAGCCAAAGAATTAGGTTTCTCTATTAAGGAACTTGAATTAGAAACTGAAGAAGAGGAAGAGACCGAAGAGGAAGAATAAGAGTATCAGAAACATAGAAAGAACAGGCGGTTTTAAGTAAGTGTGAACACGTTAACACTGTGAACACTGTGAACAACGAGGTATATGATAAATTAAGAAATTCTAATCAGTTTAAGTATAAATACCGCTAACATAATATTGGTTTAAAAACTTTTTACAAGTTATATGATTGCTGAATATTGACAATCCAGTTCTGTAGAACATTTTGAGTGCTAAAACGAGTGAATAGAAATGTCAATGGTCAGCAGACATGTTGCAAGATTGATAGAAATTCGATATAAGATTCTTATTCATTGCGAATCATTCGACTCTTTATTGAAGGGACTTTGAATAATAGTTTATTCTTATGATATTACTTAAATTCCGATTTGTTACATCTGCGGAACTACCTTGCCACAAGGTTATGTATATGCCCTGTGTGTGCCGTCACTCTATGCTCACATTCTGTTCCTTCAGGTGGATTTAACTCATCTGAAGAGACACAAGCAAAGAACAAATCTCCTTGCTGAATGGGACCAATTTCAGGATTCTTGTCGAAAAGGAGAGAAACAATTATTGTATTGTGATTTGTTTGAGCAATTTATGTGCATCTATCATCCGTGATTCAAATTCTCCTTTAATCATGGTAACCACTTTGAGTTCCTTAACGTCTTTTCTATCAGAAAGGGGTATCGATACTCTAATAGTTGGATTCGTTATTTCTCCACCTTTGACAGTTTGGAATGACCCAGTAGACAAGGTATCCGAGCTTCCTGAACCTATGTTTATTGTGTTTTTTCCACCGGTGTTTTTAATATTACCTTCGACGCATGAATAAGATCTCATTTGATTTGTAATCGCATCAAGATCATAGGCACACGCAAAATACTCATCCCGGCTGCCAACAGTAACAACACCATTCTTCTCATTAAATGGAAATGAAACAGTAATGCTTTTTGAATCTAGGTCCTCACCTTCTACAATTTTAACTTGGGTATCACCGTTAGCAGAGGCTACAACTTTCAGTTTACTAGGATTATTTAATTTTTTTAGATTTACTTTAGCCTCAATAGTAAATTTGCTTGCTGCCATCACCTGATTGTGAGCAATAATAATTGTAAACGATAAAATCATGATGAGCAGAGAAATTGTAGAGAAAAATGTCATCTTGTTATTGATTTGAATATTCATTATTTTAGTAGGTTGACATTCACCTTTATTTAAAATTGAGGAACCACATTAGATAATTAAATCCATAAAAATCGATATTCCGAGAAGAAAGTTTTATTCTACATGTTTTCTATGATTGCCTGTATTCTCCCGCCATATTTTCTTTTATACTCACATTTGCATGAAGTGCAGCAAAAGAATCGCTCGTAGTTTGCAAACTTGAAGACTTGTGGAGCACCCGTTCTTTTAGCTTTACTTGACCATACGTATGATCAAAATAAATGGAAAAATTACAGATAGTAATAAAAGAAAGATAAGAACAACGTACTTATTCACCTTCGGTTGACGGAGCAAAATTGGATTCGCGATTCACAGCAATCGATGGCAAATATTAATTT
The DNA here is from genome assembly GCA_046261955.1 of Nitrososphaeraceae archaeon. Classification (GTDB taxonomy): domain Archaea; phylum Thermoproteota; class Nitrososphaeria; order Nitrososphaerales; family Nitrososphaeraceae; genus TA-21. The sequence goes on from JBHENS010000030.1 coordinate 3,485, forward strand.
TCCTTCTCAACTCCAATTGTAGAGAATATGATTAAATCAGGGCAAATAATTATTTGCTTATTTTTCAATTATTCCTCATTCATAGATCAGGTGCTTGTGCTAGTAGATATTTTGTAACTTTACACCACAGATTTATGAGGCCGGCCGGTTGGGATACTCTATGCATAGAATTCTTTCCCCCCGTCGACTGAATTATCACTTTTAGTAGCCATAGGTGTCAGTTGTCAGTTTCTAGTTTCATGTAGCTGCCATTTACTGACACTTTTGATCTGAAAAATAGTGGCCATTTTGGTATCAACAAGTATGAATCATGAGCACTTAGTCTCAATTACTGCCAGTTTTTAATCTTGTTTAACGTTTCGAACGTTTCGGTACAATTACTGCACATTATCATATTGTGTCAAGATATTTATCATTTCAGTGCATGCAAGTACATTTTGGCTATTTCTTAAATTTAGTTTATGTTACCGATTGACCCGAACTATCTTCAATTGCTTTGGCACATTTTTCACAATACTTCTCTATTATTATTGCCCCTTCAGTACTATACTTGACTAACTTGGTCGCAGGTTCTCCGCATCCTATACAGAATCTTGAATTCTTCTCTATGTTTGACGTAAAGGGTTCAATACTTTTCAATGTCTTTTCTAACAATCACAATCTTCTCTAATTATGTATAAAGAGTACACGATATAAACTAGTAGTATTGGAAGCAATCCTTTTTGTTAACATAACCTTGTATCGTGACTTCTCCCCTGTAGATGACTTGAATTAAAGATTGACTGGATTCGAGTGTAGTTAGTCGAACTATACATTTATTCCAAATCGCAGCAGAAATGGAAAAATGGAGATCAAAGACATTAAAAAAGAATTAGATAAAGCGGAAGAGAGTTTTTGATGAGATGATGTCTTATTCACGATTATATAACGCCTCAGGAATGAGGGCTTGCCAGTCTGTGTTGTTACATCCCAATCCTTATGTCCATTATATTTCAGCATTACAAGGAGTTTACAAATATAGCCATAGAACAAGAATAAATCAAATTCTTCTATTTATCAAAAATACATATAATCTAAATTATAATCTCTGAATAGTTGTCTTGAGACTATAAGTCATGGTTAGTCGATGCACAGATGCAGGATATCGTCTTATCACACTCTTCATGTCGTCCATATACGCAGGATCCACATACGGTTTTTATTTTCCCTTCCAGGTCAGTCATTCCTCCTTTCTGTAATTCAATATTCATGATCTAATTGAAAGGTTACTCTATATTACTTTGTGCTTGTTGATGATAATGAAATTTTATTGTACATTGCGGTATCTTGCAGATACGAGAACTCTTATCGTGATTCCTTTGGCCGTTTGTTCTATTTTCAAAGAATTTCGATTGGTTTTAGTCATTGAAACCTCCACTAGTTTAGACCTCCCATTTAAGTTGCGCTACGCGTAGGTAGTATTACGCATGGCGAAAGTATTGATACATGCTTCTGTCGGTATATTCCTGTATTTGGAACTCTAATTCTACTAGAAAATGGCATAAGCATAATGTTTCAGACTATGGAATTTCCTTTTAATGCTTCTCCCAACGTAAGAACAGCATCATACGCTGAGCTGAGTGTGGAGCCAATTGTCAAGACTAGGACTCTCCTGTTTTAGTTATAACATTTTATACAAGGTTGTGGTAACTCAGTTAACATTGATGGGTTGAGATCCCTCTTTTCCCATCGATGTTTGATTAGTTCTGTCTACTAGAATCAGATACAATATTCACAATTCTAACCACCATGGTGTTGGTTGGATCTGTTCCTGAGCATTTTTACTATTTGTGTTATTACCAAATTACAGAATAACCTTTTATGCTCTGTCACACTTGTACAATTTACATTCCATTGGTGGGGTCATGCATTATCCTTCGTCATTAGGTCCCGCCAGTAGATAACTGCTTTACCGTGATTGGGTATAGAATTATTGCTACCATAATAGTGGCAATAAGTTCGTCATTGGAAAAGGCCTGAGAAAATTTTCAGTTCGAATATCGAACTTCATTCAGAAATTTACAAAAGCTAATCAAATTATGATATTTGACACGATTTTTAGCATTATAGAAACTTGTTTCCACGAGTGTTCGAATAATAAAATTAATTACAGTATATTTAAACAGTCAATAAATTTGTTGAATTTTTGTAACTAGTGCTTTTCATGACTCATAACGGTAACCAGTGCTGCATTCTTTGCTGCTAATTCGGCTCTCTTCAATGAAGAGTCGTCAGTTCCAATGATTATAACATCTTTTTCATGAGGTTGTAGACTTTCTATTAGAAGTTTTGCTAATTCGTTTTCGTTTCTTAATGCATCATAATTAGTTTGTGGTATGAGAAATTTGTTATCCTTGAATAATAGAGTGGTAGCGCCCGATGCACCCACCTTAATTGCAGCATCTCTTTGTTCTATTCCTGACTTGACAGCAAAACTCATTTGTTTTATAAGGATTGCATAATTGTGTTTTCCCAAAGTTATATTACATTTGGAGAGATGTGTTTCAGATGGTAAGGAAGAAAGCAGTTCTAAAAAGAATAAATTCCCTTTTCTTGACATCTTGGTCCCTGCATTAGTTGTTTCTACTAAATTGTGCATTTTCAGGTGCCTAATCAGTGTCCTTACTGTTCCCTCCCCAAGTTCCAGTTCCTTGCACAATATTTCTCTGCTAACATGTCCTTTCTCGTTCATGAGCTGCAAAGTTTTGAATACATGCACCATATCAAAGGAAATCGACCTACTCGGAGCGTATCTATTCGCAATCTTTTCGAGGGTCTTGACATATGTGTGCATTATTAAAATACAACAATGATAGAAATTTATTTGTATGCCATTTTTTATCCAAATTCTGAATTATTCTGGTTGGACGAACCATCCTATACTTTAAATATTACGAATATCCCCTAATAGGAGAGATGTCGACTCAAAAGCTAATTACAATAGTTGAGCAACCTACCTCCCGTTTGGCTGTTGGAGTTCTGATTGCAATTATGATATTTACAGTGTTCATTATAGGCTATGACCAGGGACAACTGTTCAGTGTGGTTCAAGGACAAGAGGCCTTTGATGGAATGTGGATACACGAATTCTCTCACGATATGCGACACGCTGCAGGTTTCCCATGTCATTAGTTTTAGAGATTAAGTGAAGTTTTTGAGGGCTTTACCGTTTCTAGGAATTACTATATTTTCTGGTTTAGTTGCCGGTGTAATTCTCGCAATCATTAATCTTGGTTTGGTAGAACCCACCATAGACCAAGCAATAGCTCTTGAAGTCGAAAAGTCAACTGCCTATGGCGAAAATGTAGATATGAATGAATTGGCAGATTATCGGCTTTGGCAGAAAGGTGGTGCCATAGTAGCAGGAGCTGTTTATGGAATATCATTAGCAGCATTATTTGGGGTTGTATTCGCTTTTGGTAGAAAATCGTTACCTGGTAGTAGTAATAAGAAGAAAGCATTATTCTTGGCTGCTGTTTTATGGTTTGTGTTATACTTTGTGATAGCAATAAAATACCCCGCTAATCCTCCCGCAGTAGGTGACACGGAAACAATCTATTACCGTCAGGGCTTGTATGCTGCATATCTCGCTATCTCAGGCATTGCGGCATTGGGTTTAGCAATTGTATGGAATCGGATTCACATCAAATCAAAGAACATCATATTACCACTAGTCTATGCTGGAATTATGATTACAGCCTACGTTGGATTACCTCCAAATCCCGATTCAATAAGCATCTCGATGGATTTGATTCACGCATTTAGGATTTTTACTGCCATAACCATTGGTTTGTTTTGGGGCATTTTGGGGATCATCTTTGGTTCATTGTGGGATAAGTTCTTGTCTAGAGAACAAACGATGACAGCAAGACTCTAGCATGACATCTTGTTATGACTGCGTAAGAAGTATTGTGTATTAATCCAATTAGTGTTCTATTTGAACAGCCAGTAATTTTATATGAACTTGTAGGAATTGGGATTGGAATTCACAATTATTCTGGGTTTTATGTAAGGAGTTTTTGCCTGTAAAAGTAAACAGCCAGTTATTCGTATTTTGTAGACTCTATCTTCAGATTGAGGTTGGTTATTACGCATTATGTCTAAGACAGAATTTTGGATTTAGTTTAGTTTTAGGTTTAAGTAACAAGTCTATATTTTTGCCGTTAAAAAGGCTTGGGAATTATTTCCTAATATTGTGTATACAATGGGACCAAATAAAATGTAATGATTAACGTGGGACTGGTCGTATGCACATTGTTTACAATGTGAATCTTAGCAAATTTATTGATTTTAGGTGAAAGTCTCGATTATTCCCAATTCAGATTTTAATGCCACAAAATGCCACATTTCTATAAAAAGAAAACTCAATGAGTGTCCAATTGCCTGTATTTAGCGCTTTAAGCGACATAAAACTACACATAATGTCTTTATTTTTGATCATTACTAACATTAAGCAGCGAATTATAATCATTTAGCATTCGATAAGTATCAATAAAGCGCATTTACTCTCACTAACCTTTTATCCGACTATTGCAAATAAATAGTGTGAAAAGACATACTTTGTTTCTCACAACCGTAGGAGTAATACTAATTGTAATGTCGAGTGCAAATACAATAAATCGAGACAATTCAAACTCCATAGCCCTTGGTCTAGAATTTCTTTTTATTAGTGCTGACGGTGAAAGAGATTCTATTACTAGTTCACCCGCTGAAGCCATAATTACACCAATATCCTCAAACTTGACCAATTCAACAAATTCTTCTAATATTACCGGCATGAATTCTAATCTCACAAATAAATCAAGTAACCTTAATACAACTATTCCAGAACAACTGCCTCCTGAATCTGTCAACGGTAGTAAAAGCGGTAAAATCTGAAGCGTAAAGATATCTGAATCCTTTTGTTATGGAAAAATCTATAATTACAGATAGGGTAGATACACAGTAATGTTCAGCATGATTTGACAACTGTGGATTGCTTATCACAGTCGTCGAACCATTAATTATATAATGTTCCTTAAACAGTCCTGAAATCTTTTATATTTATATGCCGCGAAAGATTACTTCTTTTTGGTTTCGATACTGGCCTTCAGTGCCTCTAGCAGGTCTTTAGTGGGCCCTTTTTCTTTAAGGACTGTTGAAACAAATGTCTTCCCTTTACTCTTTGCTTCAATAAGTTTTCTAAGTTCTTCGACATATGTATCAGAATATTTTCCAATATCAAATTCCTTATTACGGTATTTTTGAACCAGAATTTTACCAAGCGAAATTTCTTGCGGGTCAAGTTTTGATTTTGTGTTTCCCATTTCTGGTATTTCATCTACAGGCTTCAGTTCATCCAAGTAATTTAAAACGTGCATGACAAGTCCTCTCTGGTAAGGTCTTAACGCTATAAGACTCTCCTTGTCCTTTAAAATAACTTTACCGACTGCTACCAAATTATTGTCTTTTAGTATTTTTACCAAAAGCGCATAGGGCTTTTCGTTTCCCTTTTTAGTATCGGTTGCAACGTAGTAACTCCCATCTATGAATATGGGATCGAGTTCGTCAAAGTGAATAAATTCTTTGATATCAATAGAATGAATAGTTTTTAATTTGACCTTGTCAAGTTCCTCTTTTTCGAAAACAATGTAGTTGTCTTTCTGGACTTCATAACCCTTTTTTATCTCAGAGTAAGGGACTTCCCTTTCTTCTTCTGGGCACCATTTCTTATATCGTATTCTGTGCCCTTTTTCACATAGTTGATTAAAGACATACTCTCTCTGGTTGGTGACAGTGTACAGTTTGACTGGTATGCTTACAAGCCCAAATGAGATACTACCTTGCCAGGAACTTCTCGCCGGCATGTATTATATTTTCGACAACAAACATTATAACAGCTCCATCTTCAACTTTAACAGATCAAAATCCAAATAACTAAAAAATGTGTTGAAGTATTAAAATGCACATTCAAGCTGTGGAGAATGTGAACGAAAGTTAGGACCGACTAAATACTCGAATATTATTTTGGGAATGATAAACTAGCGTTTCCGCAGCCTTTTAGATTCTGGATGATTTTATAAAAAAGTTCAAAGTTATGGATTGATGATAACAGGTGGGCCAAGAACCGTAAAGGACCCACCCGAATGATAAAGTCGCTTGACGGGTTTATGGTTAGCTAGGCACAACAAAGTATATAAAAAGACTCATCACCCTTGTCTCAATCGTTTCATAGCAAATATCAAAAACTTTCAACCGATTTTAAACGACCGACAAGAAGTGAGTGTAAAAAAAGTTGAACAAAAGTACCAGAGCAATTAACTTTCCGTGTTTTGGTTAATGAATAAAATTCCTGATTATTCTTCCGTCCGGCCTATTAACGAGTATGATTACCATATTAGATGAGTATGAGAGTTACAATTGGGCTTTCTATAATTATATCGATCTCTTCTCTTATTTTATTGAGTCCATTTCCTCAATTTAATCATGCGATGCTTTACGAAAACGGGACATGTACTAATGAAAATTCAAGAAAATTGCCCAATCAGACGATAAATACTAATGGTTCCGTGGATGATTTCCTTAAAAGTATACCAAGCGATAACAGAATATTAGTAGAATTAGTTTGTGAGAATACGCTTAATGAAACAAATGTAAAGTAAATTAATAATAGTTATCAGTGTTTGATTTTATTTGCCAATGGCTAAGCCGGTTAAACTTGTATGGCGTTTGGATAATAGACTTTAGAAATCAGTTTATGATAGCATTCATCGCACACAAAGATGTCTAGAAATGAATTGGACGAATATACATTTTTCTTGCAGTTATCACAATTGATGCTTGCCATATGTAACAATGACTATCATTTTATAAAAGGATTTTAGAAGTAAGAATAGAAATATTTTTCCTTAACAATTTTCTATAAAATTAAACTAATTTCAAAGCGAGAATTAATAAGCAAGATTCCACTTAGTAGAAACAAATGAAAAAGAGAGGGGCATAAAATGTCATTGATATTTTCTACCCCGTCTATTTCTCTTTTATTCGTCCTATTCACAATTTCTGGAACAGGTTATTATACAGAATTAATATTTGCTTTTCATCAGAACTATCCAGAATTTGACAAAGAAGATAAGGTGAAAGAAATTTATGAACTTTTGAAGGATTCACCGAACTTTAGATCTAAACTTATTCAATTAGAAAACGTTACTGATCATATAAGTCTCGGATGCAATTTGAATATGCTTATGTCTAATGAATTACCAAAAAGTAAAACTGTGAAGATCAATTTAGAGATATGTGACGAGGACGTACAGGCAATGAAAGAAGAATGTGATAAACATTATGATGTCATGTTCTATTGCAAAGATAAAACCGAATTTATGACTAATTATATCGCAGGTCGAAATTTGACTGAAGAATCGGTTGGTAAGGTAGCATCGGCATCACCTAAATGAATTCTATGAATGGATTCTAACAAAATAGATGATTTGCACAGGCATAAAGTGATTGACTTTGTGAATATTTACGTTGTAAGCCGTTCACTATGTACGATTATTTCTGAGCCTTTTATAGCCCTCCCCAGTTAATCTGATTTTAGAATTTTCCTTATCATTATCTATGTACCCGTCCTTCAAAAGAATCTCTACTATATGATCAGTCTGAATTTTATCTACTAATCCGATCTCTTCTCCAATTTTATACATATCAACATAACTAACTTGGCCATCAATTGTTTGCTCTTGAAGTTTTAGAAGGTATTTTCCAATCGTTTCATTCGCCACAGCAGTATATCACTCTGATATTCAGACATGGTCATTATATTTTAAATAACTTTAGTCGTACATCTTTGTCCATAAGGACAATAACTGGTGTATCAATATCATTTAACAAAAGTCTGTTAACTGATAAGGTTTAACTAGTTTAAGGTCTTTCATATTTCACTTGAGAACTACGATACAATGTATTTTGATTATTGGTATCGTCTTTCTTATTATTTTGGCATTTTCTGCAAATCAGTTATTATTTAGCCAGAATTCCTCGGAATTATCGCTTTCTCCAATATCAGCGGAGACGATAAGGATAGTTAACCCGATCACAACCCAAAACGTAAGTACAGGACAGGAATTGATAGTATCAGGTGTATCATCAGACAGTACTGTGAAAAATTGCTCGGTCTCTGTGATAGTCAATGATGTTCGACCATATCAAACTGCTGTTGCAAAAGGAACGGATGGTATAAACGAATTCTCTCAGTGGGAGTTTGTATTACGCACTAATTATACACAGATTATTCAAGGGGAGAACAAGATAACTTCAAAGTTACTATGTACGTCCGCACCTCCCCGCTGGTATAGTGTGTTCGTAAACGGAGTACCTAATAATAGTAATGAAGAAATATTTTCTCCTGTACAGACTGAAGAACAACAAAATATACCCACAACCAATTTGTCTGAGACTAACGCTATAGACGGTACACAGACTGAAGAACAACAAAATATACCCACAACCAATTTGTCTGAGACTAACGATATCGACAATGTCAATAATGCATTGCTTGTTACAATATTTCCTCAGAAAAATCCCGTTGCAAGGGGTGATTCTCAGAATACTACAATAACTGTTACCGATTCTGCTTCAGGACCAGTTGCTAATGCCGAAATAAGTGGAAATTTAGTATATCCAGGAGATAACTACGAGAAAGAATTTACCGGAATAACCGATGCTCAGGGAAAATTTGTTTATTCCTGGATTATTGGAGAGAATGGAGATGTTGGACCGCTATCCATAGAGGTACAAGTATCAAGCCAAGGATATCCTTCCGCTTCTGCTACAAGTTCTTTTGAAATTGTGGATTCCTCCGAAGCATCAGGAATCGATAATGATTTAGACGATCCTACGATTGATAACTAGAATACTGAATCCGTCTATTAATCGATATCAGGAATTATTTGCCTGTTTTAATGATTCGTTTGAATTATTTCAGGTGAGTCCTTTCTAATACGAGATATCTGGCAGACTAGATCTTAAACATGGGCATAATTAGTGCCTTGTTATTTTTTCTTAAAAATACGATAATGGTCTAATTTCCATAGAACTAAAAACAACAAACGGGGAGGACCAAGAATTATATCCACTTAGCAGAGATATTCTGTCAGTCAATTCTAAACGAAAGTACTGAAAAATAATCCGTTCGACTGTGTCCTGTATCTACAAAGTGTTAATAAGCATTTTGAACTCTAATTTTCATAATTTTCAATGACGCCTCATGAAGATAATTCTAATTCACCAAGAATCTTTAGCAGAACAATAAAGATAATGATAATAATAATGGTAATTGGAATAGTCCTATTTACCTTCTGGCTGTTTTTTATTTCCGGTTCCTATAATCAGATTTATCACAGAAATAATATCCTACCTCCAAATTGCTATTCTGTGAATGGAAAGCAGATCTGTCCAAGAACGTAAATATTAGAACGAATGAGTTTCTTTATGACAATCACAAGGACATTCTGCTATATTTCTGACTAAATCTTCAGAAGAAATCTCATGATCACATTTAGGACATTTCATTTTATTATTTCACCAATTACTAGTATCATATAAAAGTTCCTACCAGAGTGAATGGTAATCTCTAGGCTCTGCATATTTTTTTGTCTTTTTATTTTCTTTAAAATGTACCTTAAAAGAATCATTTGATCTGTTAAACCATTCTTTCTCTAAACTATTTTATAGACCATAAGTGATATCAGATACCACATTATGGAATTGACAAGTAAGGTAATAGATGTTTATTAATTAACAAAAAACAAGATAACATAAATTATTTTAATTAACTCCCGATGCAGTTATACATATCCAAGATACTTCCACGAATAAACAAAATGATAAATTCTTGCGAGAATTTGAAGAAGCTCTAAAATCACTTTCCATTGAAGAATTGCTTCCAATAAATAACCAAACCCTACAACAATTTTTGAGCGGTTAATTTTAGGGTAACAAAAATCATTTGGAATTTCACATCAATCTGATGAGAACTACTAGTCCTACGGGGTTGGTCGGATTCGAACCGACGACCTCCAGCGCCCGAGGCTGGCATCATACCAAGCTAGACAACAACCCCTCATTAGTTTATTTCAAAATTACCTTAATATAATATAACATGTGGGTTCTAACCGTCGTACCTGTTTTCTAGCGTTACAATGCATATTAAAATTCATCTGTAAATGGAAAGATAATCTGCCTAGACGCACCACTTACTATACCTCTTTCAATTAATTTTCTTACAATGTTTGCTGCAACTGGTAATGCTCCCGTAGCACCAGGGGAATTGTAATTCAATATGTGTAAGGAAGAATCACCTTCTACAAGTAAACTTTCCGATGCAAAATTTCCATTTTTGTCAATTAACATTGATCTAACGCCTGCCATACCTCTTTGTTTGAAATCAGACGGATTTAAAGATGGCAAAAATCTCCTCACTCTATTTATCATATTCGTCTTAGAAAAGGAACTCGAAAATTCGTTTAATACCAAATCGAGGAACTGTTTACTTAGAATTAATTTTATTACTCCTACTTTGCATGATCCAAAAAGTTTCGGAACGGCATTTTTCAGGTTATCATATAAAGTATACGAATACGGACCAAAAACAGGCACCGCATTTGGTCCTACTTCACATCTTCCATCACTTCTAATAATCCAGTGGGGATCCAAAAAAGGAAACTCTGTATATAATGGTACCATATAAATACTCCTTTTGGTAAGGTTATCATATTTTTGTGGAGCTATCCAGTATTCTCCCCTAAAATGAAGATCAGTGTATTCTTTTGCAATATCAATACTATGGGCAATATCAAGAGAATTTCCGCCAGCTGCATTTATCACATAGTCAGTAGTTATATCTTTAACAGTACCGATGACTCTCATTTTTCTATTTGAATCTGTGTTTGTGTTTGTGTAAATTGATCTGAATTTGTTTTCAAACGATGTCTTACAACCAAACTTGATAGAGTCCTCCATAAGTTTTTGATTTATGAGACCATAATCAGTGGAAGCATCTCGAAAGCATATAATCCCAGACTCACATTTTACATTAGGCTCAATTTGTAGCATTTCGTCTTTACTTAAAAATTTTATATCCTCATTTCTCAATCCATTCTTGCGAGCCCATTGGACATGTTCGCGTAAAATATCAATTTCTCTGTCATTAGTTGCAATCTCAAGTACTCCATCTTCTTTAAACGGCAAATTGTGTACTGTACAGTAACGCTTCAGCATGTCAAATCCCTTCAATGCATAGGTTGCAGTTGATGACTTTTTTTCTGGATTATAATAAAACGGAGCATGAACTTTTCCAGTATTTCTACTACTAGTATGCATTGCAACTTTTTTTTCCTGTTCCATCACGATAATTGTTGAATCTGTCGTAATGGAAAGAAAATAAGCAATAGCACAACCTAGTATGCCCCCACCAATAACAGTAACATCATAATTATCTTGCAACCACTATCAACTACCGTAATCGATCAAATTACTGATGCAACAATTATTACTGCTGTTCTTCATAATACTACTCAATTAGAATCTCATTTCATCTTCTTATTCTTATAATTTAGATGAAAATCCAATGATTTGTAAAAGGCAACAATCGAAGATGCATTTAATATTTTTCCACTAAATAGTAACTTTCTAATTTCATCAATTGTTAGAATCGTGGTCTCTATTATCTCCATCATCCCCAATTCTTGTTTCCTTTCATTAACTAAATCATAACCGACAAATAAATTGCCTGTTTGTTCAAACATTGTATAATCTAATGTATATGAACCTAGGCTGATAATATTATTTGCTCCATAGCCCGTTTCTTCCTTCAATTCTCTGTTAGCCGCCTCAACTGGCGTTTCACCATTCTCAATATAACCAGATGGAGCTTCAATTTGGTAGGAATTGACCAGATGTCTGTAACTCTTAATTACCAGAATTTCATTATCTGAAACAAACGGTACTATTGTGGAATAATCTTTTCTTTTTGCTCTTGTATAGATCTTCTTTTTATTCCTGATGTCCAGTACGTCCTCGTATAACTCGATATATCTATTGGAGTATATTTTCCGTGATGATTCAAACTTCCAATCAGATGGTAGTTTCATGGTCTTATTCATATTCTTAACGTTATTTGCTTTTTGTAAACTGCCTTAGTAAGTTATTGTTAAGCGGTATCTCAAATTTTTGATAATTACTATCTAAAATTCAAATTAAGACCCGACCCTGAATTTAAGTATTAGACTCCTGCAAGCTTGACATTTCCATATAAGCAAGCATTTTGCACATCCTTAATTTCATGAGGCTTATGTTTCCTGATTTCTACAATGTATCCACTAGTGGAATGATAAAAAATAACCATATCAGTTGGATAAAGTGATAGCATAGCGTGATTTTCAGGATCTGACGACATGTGTCTCAGATGTATCCGTTCCCATGAAAATAACTCATCAATATCTCCATTAAAGTGGAAATTACTACCACATGGGCAAATTGTATCTCTCCAATTTCCTTCGTTGTTTTTAAGCCATATGTTTGCTCTTTTGTCGGACCGCAATATCTCAAGTGTATTGTGTCCTCAACATATATACTATTTCTATATCCATAGCAAATTTCGACATAAAACTGAAGTCATCATATTTCAAATCAATCTATGAGTCGCTTATTACTTGTCGTTGTATTAACGCATTATTAGAATCAATACCATTCCAAACAATTTCAAATCCAATTTTTGGAATAAGCAAAGTAATACATTCTTCTGGAATATTATTTTCACATAGAAAACAAATTGCGTCATGTAATTTGTTAATTTTATCAAGTTCTGGTAACAATTCGTTAATTTTATCGATAGATATCATATAATTATCAACTAATAGGAAATTCTTTATTCCATTTGTTGTTGCCTGTTTTGAATTATCATTGTTTGATTGAAAGTTTCTTATGATCTTCAAGACAGACTCAAGCGGAATATTATGCTTATCTGATATTCCTTTAAGAAAGATAACTTTACTTTGTTTGTCTTGAATTATTTTTTCTATCTCTCTAGTAATCGTATCATGGAAATTAATTGAAATATCATCAATAATTTTAGAGTCAATACCCTTCAAATATTTAATTATTGGACCAAACGGAATTTCATCTTTCTTATAAAAGATTAGGTTTTTTTTAGCTATAAACTTTGAAAATATTGAATCTATCTTTATCTTGTCTCCATTTTCAGAAATATAGTTATCCATATTCGCAGCTATTAATAAGTCAGTATCTTCTGCAATAACCGGATTCGTAGTCAAGTCTTTTATTTTCTCCAGTTTTCGCTTTATGTAGTCACTAGTCCAGAAACCTACTATCTCTAAATACACTTTAACTCCATATTTTTCAAATACAAAATCCGGTATGAATGCCTTCCCATCTGATAGAATCAATGGATCCGGTTCTCTGGCAAGTTGCCAATCAGTAGAAAACTTGAGAAATTTATCCATAAATTTCTTTTCAACATTACTATCAAAGTTATCCATGATATATTTGTTAAATGATAATCCAATTTCTGAGTCAGCCTCTGACTGAAGATGAGCATGTGAGGCAATATGTGATGCATCAAATATGGGAAGGTCCTTATCTCTGTTTGAGAGTCGAAAGTTATAGGTTTTTTTTATACCCTTAATGGATTTTCTTAATATTGTTGCATCAATAGACCACCTATCAGTAAATATTATTAATGGAATTAGTTTGGCCATTGCCATACCATACCTATCTGTTAATCTTACAATGCTAAGGGGACCATCCACAGTACATATAATTCTCTTATCGTTGATGCTCTCCAGTAACATATCTTGATTTCTTGTTTGATTATTTGATGCTAATTTCAGATTAGATTCGTTGTACAGAAAGTACATCAATCCAAGTTGTTTTAATTTACGCAAAATTTTCTTCCAGTTGAAGCCACCATAAACACTGAATTCTAGTTTGACGCAATTAAATAATAGGGTCTGAAGAATGGAAATGTTATACCATGCAGCTAATTGTAGTGAAGTCAAAGAATCAAAGTTTTTCAAGTATTTATTCTTATCAAGATCGTTCCACATCGCAAGTTCCAATTCGTCGATTGTTAGATTGTTTTTTGAAGCAACTCTTTGGAGTATATATTTTCTCTCATTTTCAGTTACTGGATAACCTTTCTGAGAAGATTCTTCAAATATGTTTCTTCTCAGATATATAGCATTATTTTTATTATTGTTCCCATTATCGGAAAATGCAATATTAGATGT
>JBHENS010000031.1:0-16978 GCA_046261955.1 Nitrososphaeraceae archaeon
GCACAATACCACAGAGGGGTTGGCCATTGTAGCACCGATGGCTAAAAGTCGAAGAATCCCTGTAGCAAAGTTAATAATTATGGGTTTGATAGCAGGAGGTCCTACAATATTGGGAGCATGGATAGGAGGATTTTTGTACTCTCCTATCGCAACTGTAATTTTTCTTTCAATTGGTGCAGGTGCAATATTTCAAGTAGTTTACTCGATTGGCTCGTGGATGTATCACAGCAATGGGAGTAGAGGGTTGCTGAACAATCATTGGATTATCATGGGCTTTGCATTAGGCATGTTAATAATGTATCTTACGGGGCTGTGGGTATAACGATGATTGTTAAATATTTAGTAGGACTAGAAGGAAAACTAAGAGAGGGTAATTCTGATGAATAGACTCAGCGAAATGACAGGGCTAGACGAGGATAATAGATTGTTGGCTATTCGCGATGCCAATAGTGTAAAGAAACAGGATCAAACAGAGAGAATGGAGGATTATCTAGAAGTAATTTATGAACTGGTACAACAGAAGGGATATGCTACAACGGTAGACATTTCAAGTTACCTCAATGTAAGTTCTCCTAGTGTGACCAAAATGATGCAGAAACTCGATGAAACGGGTTATCTAAACTACGAAAAATATAGAGGCATTAAGTTAACCAATGAAGGAATCCGTATCGCTCGAAATATTCGAAACAGACACGGTCTTTTAGCTGAATTCTTCATGATAATTGGGGTCGACGAGGAAACCGCTAATAATGATGCAGAAGGTATAGAGCATCACTTGCATCCCGAAACTATGAAGAAGCTCGAAGAATTCATAAATGAACTAAAAAAACACAATTAAAAAGAATATATACTTTGAATGTCAGCTTCATAGAAATGACTGAAAATGAAGGAGTCAATTAATATCTTTAATGAAAATATTGACAAGGCAATTGAAATGGCGCCTGTTATTTTTTCACTGTTTGGTAATGAAAATATAGATACAACTCAATTTGGTTTAACTAATAATCAGATTTCTGTCTCGGTGCAGTAATGGTGAGTGCTTTAGATTGATAGCAGACAAGTATATTCAAAGATATGCAAAACCCATATCTGATACCGAAAAGATAACTGCATTATCAATAATTTTAAGTCGTCTTCCAGATTTCAAAAAGGCATTCACAGACTTGGGAATATAAACAAGTCTTGTAAATCTAATATTATGAAAATTATGAAATTCTCCATTGAAAACTTTGTTTATGGTGCTATTGATGGCGCCGTGACAACTTTTGCGGTTGTGGCAGCAGTTGTAGGTGCAGTACTATCACCATCCATTATCCTCATATTGGGATTTGCGAATCTATTCGCGGATGGATTTTCTATGGCTATTGGAAACTACTTAGCCGTGAAAACACACAATGAATATGTTGCAAGAGAAAGAAAAAAAGAAGAATGGGAAATTGATAATCTGATTGAAGAGGAGAAACAAGAGATCCGAGACATATACGTCAACAAAGGTTTCAAAGAGGAACTGCTAGAGGAGGTTGTACAAATAATTACTGGAAGACGAAAAGTCTGGGTAGATACAATGATGAGAGAAGAGCTTGGATTGATTGAACACAAGAACAGTCCTATGGTCAACGCTATAAACACTTTCGTAGGTTTTAACGCCATAGGTATAATTCCACTAATCCCTTTCATTTTCTTTTATCTTTCAGGATTCGACATATCTGTTGGTAACGCTTTTTTTTATTCAATAATAGCCACCGCAAGTTCTTTCTTCTTGATCGGAAGCATAAGGGGAAAAGTGGTGCAGAAACCTATGGTCAGCTCAGGATTCAATACATTACTGATAGGAGGAACCGCGGCTGTGGTTTCCTATGTGGTTGGACACCTTTTAAGTACAATAGTACGCTAACATAATAAAAATATGGATAATTCCATTCAAGGTTATCCACATTCGTCTGTTTCTTCTTGCTCTACCTCATCTTGCTCTTGCTTTTCGTCTTGTAGTTGATTCGGTCGGAATGATGAGACAATTAGGCCTGGTGTAAAAAGAGGCGTCATGGAGAACATTAGAAATTCGATACTAATAAACTGGATTTGAATTAACGATCTTTTTCAGAATCTGAATGAATCAATAAATCTTTCAGAGTTTTAATATATTCGTCGTAAAGTTCCTGATGAAATTTTGTTCCCTCTTGACAACGTCGTGGGTTCATATCTCCATGTGGATGATCAATGTTCTGACAATGTCCATTTTGGGTTTTTCGTTTAAGATTTGTGATAGACCATGACATAAACATTAATGCCATCACCCAAATAACATATTCGGCATTGTTATGATCATAACTAATGCGACATTCATCCTGTTTTCTCTTAACTAGATAATTATTTGCCTCAACATGGCTTATCTCACCCAACTTCCACATTAAAAAAGGGACAAATACTCCCTCACCATTATTTTCTTTACTTTCTCTTACAATTTTTTTGAACGATTGGGACCAAGCATCAATATCTGCTTCATTTATTTTGGATATATCGCTTTCAAGAAGCGAATTTTCTAGTATCCTATAAAAATGCAAAATTGTATTCTGATTCATTTTGTCCATACCATAAGTTGTTTTTATGACATATAATTTGTCACTTTAAATCAGTATTATTTTAAATTACTTGAGTGAACCCTTAACCTATATTAAAAAAATGTATATTGTAGTCCAGTAATTAATGGTTATCAATGACTGTCAATAATCATCATAAGAATGTAGGTTATTCTGATAGTATCTGTACCTGTACGGAATGTAATCATAAGATGGGGCGAGATTGCGTCAAACTCCATTGCAAATGTTGTAAAAAAGGAGACCATACCATGATAATGAACGGATTTGAAGGATTTAAGTAACTAAGTATGAAATATTAGTTTCTAAATATGGTGTCCTGTACGCAGGTTTGTGATTCGTTTTTGACTTTTAAAAGCAGTTGGGTATAATCGCATTACTTTAATAGCAGATGACTAAAATTTAATAAGCCGGAAAGGATGAATCTGGAATTTCAGATGGGTCTTACTCAGAAAATCTTAGCATTCCTTATGCTCATTATACTTAATATCGTAACCATTCCTGTTTTTTAAACCAATATATCATGATTGCCACGGGAACAGAAGAAATTATTAATATCATAATGAAAGTCGTGTATGGGCCAAGAAATGTGGCTGATCCAGTTTCTATACCTCCAGGCAAAATGACATTTATTCCGTAATAAGCAGCAATGACGGTTGCAGGAATAGAAAGTGTGAACAGTATAGTAAGTATGGCAAGGATTTTATTAGATTTTTCATTGCTGAGCATAAAGTCTGTATCTTTGAATATATCAATTGTTTCCTTTGATTCGTCCACTGCTTCTATAGCCTTATCAATGTGATCGCTAACGTCATCAAAATATGGCGAAAGGTCTTCTTCAGAGAACCTTTGTATTTCCTTACTAATTTGCAACACAGTTCGTTTTAGAGGATATATAATTCTCCGGAGTGCTGTTATTTCCCGTCTTAACATAGAAATTTCTTTTGCTACTGCAGTCTTTTCATTAAATACGAGGTCTTCAATACCATCTATGTTCCCTTCGACTTTAATTAGGATATGAAGCAAATCATCTACGAGCATATCTATAATACTGTGGAGAAGATATCCTGGAGAATTTCCCATTATGGAGTCACGTTGTGCTATGTTAGTCTTACATACTTGAAATAATTCAGACAGAGGCTTTAAGACCTCTTGCTGAATAGTTATCAAATAGTCAGGTCCGGCGAATATCGCAAGTTGTGTAGGTATCGAAATACTTTCCTCTCTGTCTATTGTAGGAAAGCGAAGTATTGCAAATACCTGGTTTTCATAACTATCGACTTTAGGTATTTGAATTTTGGAGAGAGAATCATCTATGTTTAGTTCGTGGAAGGAATAATGTGTCTCAAGAAGTTTTATTTTTTCTCGTGTGGGATTTTTAACATCAATCCACGTAACTTTACTGTTTGAAACCAGCTCTGGTTCTTTTGTGGCATCTCCAATTTTTTCCATTTCGATATCGCGCTCAATATTGCTTATTTCATTAACTGAATATGACTATATTAATATTAATAAGGAAATTTTGACTTTAGATTACAATAACTTGGCATTATAGAGTCCAAGCAATGCCAGGCCAGAAGGGAAGAATCTGGAATTTCAGACGGGTCGTAATTTGAATTTCTAGTTTCGCATGGTAAGAATCAACAAATGGAAAATATTTTCACACTTCCTGACGTTTGATGTTTATCGTGATTCGACTTTTCCATGTAGCAGGTTTCTCTAATAATATTCAGCTTTTTGTTTAGTTTAATGGATATTACCGAAAATTAAGCTTCTATAAATTGCGCATTCATAGAAACAAATTCATTTAGACAATCAAAACCATAAATTATTATATGGTCGACGTAGAGTTCTCGTTATGAAAACATTATCTTGCAGAGAAGCAGGCTTTGATTGCGATTATGTAGTGGAAGGAGAAACTGAAGAAGAGATTTTTAGAAATGGAGGACAGCATGCGATGAAAGATCACGGAATGAAGGAAGAAGACCTAACTCCAGAATTTAAAGAAAAACTCAGAGGATTAATTAAGACTAAGTAGTGACAACAATCTCTTTTTGTTGCTATTTTATCGTATACATTTTATACAATTACTCTATAATACTATCTTTCGACCCGTGTTTCACATTTTCTTACGGGTAGGATTCAGATAATGATTTTTTTCATCGAAATAGTTTCTTAATCTAAATTCACGTCGCTAATAAACAGTTATCATCACTTCTATCTAACTCGGAAGGCATTTAATTTGTTAACAATGTGAGTCGTTATTAGAATTTGTAATTTTCAATTATTATTTACCTTTCACTCAGGTAAAATAACATTTTTACTTTTTTTCACTTTTTAACGATTTCTAATTTTATTTCACTAGTCACTGTAGAGGTTGCCACTGAAATATCCTTCTGAAAATAATTTCAATTAATGTCATAAATAAATCTCTTCATCTTAAAATGAGAACCGTCGTTATTTTTCCCGGTTATGATCAAAACCTTCTTTAACGTAAATATCATATCATTGTTAGTTGTCAGAAGGCTATTATGATACAGGATCTATTGACGGTTTTCTACAAGAATTGGATAGAGAAAAAGCCAAGGTGGTCATTTCGAAAGAGTTTAGGAAATTTAAGAAACCAACAACAGTCATAAAAGGCCTTGAGAGTATGACTGATGTTGTTTCTATCACTAAAGAATTGAAAATCAAGCTTGGAGCTGGAGGTACTTATAAAAATGGATTTGTCATTTTGCAGGGTGATCATAGAAGTGCAGCCAAGGACTTTCTCATTATAAAAGGAATTAAGGAAGATCTAATAGAAGTCAGATAATGTTAAATTTTAGAATTAATACGCTTCTTAATCAGCATAGCAATATTTAGTGCTAAGGTGGCAATAACGAAAAGAGATAAACCCCATAAGACAAATTCTAATACTCTAGTTATGTGTGAAGATCATTAGTTAGAATCTATAATCGTTACTAAATAAAAGTAATTTGTGCTTGTGTATAATTATGCTGCGCATTAAAAAATTTGTGTTATTAAGTTATTCTTACTTTAGAGTTCCAGACTTAAGTCTCTTTACTAGTTCCATCCTAGCATTAATAAGATTAATTTGTTCTGCAAGTAGCCTCTTGTAACCTTTCAAAAGCTTTTCTTCATCATTATAATTTCTTTTTTTAAATTCATTCATAGTATCTTCAAAGCCCTTGATCAGATCTTCTACTTGACCGCCAAGAGCTTGGATTTCTCGCGCATCTCTCCTTGAACCTACCGTAAAAGTTTGCTCTGCCATGTCTCTAAATTCTTGGGCCTTCCTACCAATGGAAAATATTACGTCCTTGAAGGAAGTGGTGGCATCTTTTAGACTGTTCACAACCAAATCATAGTCTTCAACCCTGACGATTGAGCTTAATTTATTTGCCGACTTTTCTGTATTTGTGGGCGAAGTACTACTATCGGCTGATGTAAATTCGGAGTCAGATTCTACCGTTTGAGCGTTATCAGGATTTTTATCTGTAACGGATTCACTTGGTTTATCTTCACTATTAGTTTCATTTTCCATATTTTTATTTTCCATAGATTAATAGTATAATGGTCAACAGATTATATAACCTTGCAAGATGGAGATGATTCAGTAGATAACCTTACAACAATATAGAATTTGAAATTAATATCATTTTTGGTTCATTGATAATAACGGCTCATTCAATTTTTCCCAAAATGACTGCAACCAAGATGACGCTCAGGATTCCTATGGTTATCGCAAAGATTAGACGTCTGAGTGCAATAGGATTCAATTTCTATTCTCCTTTATTCACTTTACAGTTAATACTGGACAATTAGCGAGCCTTACCACATCTGATGTAACACTGCCTAACACAAGACTCTTGAGTTTGGATCTTCCTCTGGGTCCAACAACAATTAAATCAATATTCTTATCTTTGGCATAGTGTGCTATGGCATCGGCGATTTTTATTGAAGCAATAATTTCGGTCTTGACTTTTACAATCTTCTCTGTATCGCTGTGTTTATGGATTTCTTCCAATACATTAGTGAGATATTCTTCCGCTTGCTTCTTAAAATCGATTACATGACTTGGAACGGTTGCATTGCCCAAATTGCTCTGTGTTCTGACAACGTAAAGGACTACTAATATTGCGTTATAATCTTTGGCAATTCTAGTTGCATAAGAGACTGCTTTGTCTGCTGATTTACTAGATTCATTTATTGCTACAAGAATTTTGGAAAATGTTTTCTTTCTCTCTAATTTATCCATAATTGATTTCCTATCTTATTTTTATCAGTAGTTGCTAAAAAGTTATCTCTTCGCTGACTGATATTCCAAAATGACTCAAGATTTAATATGTACGGAAGAATAAAAGAACTAAAATTGAACACCAATGCATGTAGTCACTGGGCCTACAATAAGGCAGACAATACCTGGGTAGGTTGTGGCGCTATAATTTGTCCGATTAAAACCCAGGATTCAAGTCAGGCTATTTCATAGAATTTTGAACTGTTTATCATAGTCGCCCTGAAAAATGGTATCATTTCTATCAGTTTTGAAATCTATTATCTCGATTTCCATAACATTACCACTCTTATCAATCCTTTTTGGAAGAAACGAAAGCTCTATTAACATGTAGATATAACGTGTAAAGTTGACAAAAAGTCTTCCAAAAAGAGTTTGGTAATTCGAACAAGTAACAATAAACGTAAAAAATAATCATAATCAAAATAGGCTAGACTTCAGGGCGCAAGGTATTTAGTCTCTATGTAGGTAACAAAGTAATCCGGGTTATAGCCTTCATTTAAGGATTTATTAAGAAGCACTTTGGGGGCATAAACAGATCCGTACTGATGTATTTTTAATCTTAACCATTCTCTGATAGGCTTGAAATTACCCCTCTTGATTTCTTCCTCGTAATCCTCCAGATCTTTGCGCATCTTTGAAGCAATAATAGCTGAGACCAAGTTTCCCAAAGTGTAAGTTGGGAAATAGCCAAAGAGGCCACTGCTCCAATGTGTATCTTGAAGCACTCCCTGTGAATCCTTAGTTGGTCTCACTCCAAGCAGCTGCTCCATTCTATCGTTCCAGAATTCAGGAATCTCAGAGACACTGAGATCATCTCCAAATATTTTTTTCTCTATCTCATATCTTAATGCTATATGGAGATTGTAAGTAACTTCGTCGGCGTCAACTCGTATATAATCAGCCTTGACATTATTGAAATACAGGTACAACTCGTCATCTGTTACTTGGTTTGCAAAACTTACCAGCTTTCTAATCAATGGAGCTATCAATTGAACAAATGGAAGGCTTCTACCCACAATATTCTCCCAAAACCTTGACTGAGACTCATGGAGCGCAAGCGAAGATCCACCTTCAAGAGGAGTAACAGACAATGACTGATCGCATTGCAGATCATACAGGGCATGGCCAGCTTCATGAATAGTACTACATATCGATTTTTTGAAATCAGTCCCTTCATACCGAGTAGTTATTCTGACGTCGTTGAGGCCCATAGTCTCAGTGAAAGGATGAGTAGATACATCCATTCTGAAACGTTTCATGTCGTATTGTAGAAGAGTCAAAATATCGTGATTGAGCTCATCAACTCTTTGGATATCATACTTTGATTTTCCAAGTTTACTCTCTTTGCCAAACGGGCTGCCTAAATCTACGAGTTTTTTCAGAATCTTCTGAATACGCGGAGTCAACGCACCGAATACTTTATCCAGGTCATCTACTGTAAGCTCTTCTTCGAACGAATCCAAAAGCGCATCGTATGGATGCTTTTCATAACCTATTTTCTCAGCGATTTGCTTCTTTATTTCTATCATTTTCTTCAAGTGGGGTGCATACATCATGAAGTCAGATTTTTCTCTCGCCACCCTCCATTCCATGTTGCCCCTTATTCTTTCCAGAGATTCTGCTTCTGTCAACTCTTTGGGTATCTTTGTCTGCTTGGTTATTTCCCTGTCGAGTACTCGTACAATGCCCTTCTCTAAATCGCTAAGGCTCTCCAGTTTCTTCGCTGACTCAACAAGACCAACAAAATCTTTGTTAAGCAGAAGATCTTTATGCAGCATGTGAAGTTGAGAATCGGCGATTCCTCTTTCTTCCGTGCCTTTCCTAGGCATATAAGTCTCAAAGTCCCAACCCATTAGAGAAATGGCATGATTTAGCGACCACATTGGCTTGTAAGCATCGAGGATTTGATTCATGACATGGTTCTCGCATCTCATGTCGTCACACCTTTCATGAACTCAACCGCATCGGTTTATTAATCATTACTAGCTAGGATTGCATCTTTGAAAAAACAGTAATTGCATTAGGTTCCAACCATTCATTTACTAATCACTTTCAATGACTTTAGCCGAACCTTTAATCTCAGATTTTATAATATAACGGTGACAATGCTCACCAGGTCTGCAATGACATAGAAGGGTTATAATTTCTCCTTTCTTAGAACGCTCGCGCAGCTCCTCAATTTTACCAACTGCTTTACTCCCTTTCATCTGTGGAAGGAATTTGGACAAATATTTTTTCCAATCCTCTTCGGTCTTTTTGCTGTCCAACCATTTTTTCAGAGTATCTTCTTCTGGAGATAATTCCTTATACCATTCATGGAAATGCCCTTTCCTTATACCTCTGGGCCATTTTCTAGCAATTAAAATTCTAGTGCCATCGGAGGTTTGTTTTGGCGTGTAAATATACTTAGTTTTAATCATTCTATTACTTTGTCACCAGAATAAGAATTCCGACTATCAAAGTCGCAGTCATCAAGAGTAATGAAAGCACGGTCCACTTAGAAGGTCGTGAGGATAACTCATTTTCCTGTTTGTTTTTTGATCCTTGCTAAAAATAAAGATTCCTTATCCAGATTCTATGTTGATTGGCGTAGTTTATACCACTGTTAAGCCTGGCGGTATCAGTTTGAAGACACCGACCTAGACTAGTCTACACTTCAGAGGGATGCGTAAAGGTATATGCTCGCATTAAGAAACTAAATTTTACCTGACCATTCTTCTAAAAGTCACTGAAAACTAGAGTTAGTTCATGAAAGACTTTTCTATTTTTGAGTGATATGTTGTTCATGAGTGTTGAAGAAAATATGAAGTTGATGAAGACTCTTGACGACGCATGGAATTCTCAGGACTGGGAAACTTTTAGTAAACGTCATACTGATGACGTGATAGTGAGATGGCCGGCTCAGCCACCTACTATAGGAATAGAAGGGCATAAAATTGAGGCAGAATACTTTTTCAAGGCATTTCCTGATAATCATATAGAGAACAATCCGTATAAGGTCTTCTTCGGTCAGGACGATTGGACTTGTTCGATAGCCGACTTTACAGGCACTCACGAGGGTCTAATGAAGGGTTTTGATGGCACGATGATTCCAGCTACAAACAAAAAATTCGAGATAGATTTCTGCACGGTCGCCCTTTGGAAGGACGGCAGAATTGTTGAGGAAAATCTATTCTATGATTTGGTCCGTATGATGAGACAGTTAGGCCAGATCTAAAAAAAGAGGCATCATGAAGAACATCCGAAATTCGATACTACTATTTGGTTTGAATTACAAAGTCTTCGGCCGTCGGGAATCGTATTGTTAGCAATTCGGATACTGAATATTTAGTCGGAGTTCAATTCAGGACACCAATTTGTGATGATTTTTATTTTACGAGAAATGCACCAAATCATTTTGTCTGTCAATAAGGCAAAGAAGATGTGGATAGGTTTAGAAATCTAATCTATCCTACTAACGGCCTTCCACAAGTATGGCATCTTAGATGTGTTTTCAAAAATAGGAGTTCAGAACGTTCTGATACCTCTATGCACTCACGTCCACCTTCCTTGCAAATATGGCAATAGAGTTTTGTCATTGATATATTTCGTGAAAGTTAGATATTAAGTTGATCTTCTAAACAGTATTTGGCCAAAAATATTAGCCCAATATACTAAACAATGTATTCTAATACTAAAAATAGGAAGGCACTGTGCTAGTAAATAACCGCACAACATTCATTCGGAACCATTAGATCAAATTTAGTCTTGTATTGGTTATTGCTTTCTAATCTAAGAGCAATATTCAATTTCATTTTATGAGCCGTTGGGAATCGTATTGTTAACAGCTCGGATCCATTTAGAGAGTTAGTAGCAAGTGAATAGTAACTATCCAGGTCGACGCCCTCGGCCGTCGGGATTCGAACCTTGCATGTAGTAGGGTTCTACTGCCTTCTATTTTAGTTTAATTTTTACTAACTTTTCTAGAAATTAGGAATCGGACATGAACATTTAAAAAAAATTCTTTTTTTTACTTGCCTTCACAATATGTTAAGGCTAGTTTGAATTGTTCTGGACTTCCATACATTCCATGTTGTTCAAAGCCTATTATTTTATCTCTGCAGGCAGAATATTCTCCTATCAATCCATCTGTATAAGTCAATCCTACAAATACCAACAAAACTAGTGCAATACTAATTGCTGCTGATATTAGTAGTATAGAAGAAGTTTTTGATTCACCATGTTTGGATTTTGTAATTAAGTTCGTCTTAGCGGTTGGAACTTCTAATAAAATGCTCAATTTCGTACCTCCCATTTGGTTCCGTTCTTGGTCATACATTGTATATGGCTAAACGAACACTTTAAGTCTAGTAAGCTTTGTTACTTATTAATAGCAATTCCTTCCTATTTTTAATTATCTTAATCCATTTTTGTTGCCTCAATACATCCAGCTCAATCATTATTCGAAGGGGAACTAAGAGAGTGTAATGCTTCCTAGAAGCAGCGGAGGGATAATTTCGATCGAACTCTTTTGTTCTCGTCCGTCGGTATAGCAACAAAATTAGTCCTGTTACTGGATTCCACAACACACTATGAAAGACATAGACTTAAAGTTTTCTTTCGATTAGCAAATTCGGGTTCGTCGGGGCGAATTTGATTTTTCAGATTGATCAAATTTAGAATTTCTAGTTTTATTTATAAAGAACGTTATTCTCAATATGACAAAGATTACCTAAGCTTTAAAGTTTTTCTCTTCATAAGTTCGTTGGTCTAGGCACGGAGGTTTGTGAATCATTTTTGACACGATTTATAGGCCCAATTCCTTTCGACAGTAATAATCTTTGTCACTAGGTTATTTAGGGGAAGGACAATCTCAGGAAAAGCTTTCATAACAGCTGTTGTAGAGTCGTCGTTTGGATGATTGCGTATTATCTGTTTGGTCATGGGCTAGTATCAACCGTAACTGGGGGATAGCTTGGTTATTAGCATTAAATGGATTGAATGGTCCTAATTGGACTCTAGCTATTATTATTGCTGTCATCATATGGATAGTGGCATATTTCATAGCAGTGGCACTTGAATTACACACTGTCCTGGCCCATTATGATTAAGATAACTTGATTAATGTCCAGAGTATATGGTGAATGCAGATGAAGAAATCTCTTGCTTTGGTTGGTCTATTTTTTATAGCGAGCTTGCCTTTATTCTATTTTGATAGCGAGAATAAGGTATTTGCAGCGAACGATACATTTACTGCAGACGGACAAATAGGCTCATTGATTCTTGGCATGCCGCCTTCAGCCAATACAGTTAACATGACCACCGCTGATAAATTTGTCTTATCTGGGGATTGGAAGTTAGTTACCGATAAAGGTAAAATATCTAACTTCAGCTCGGAATTCTATACAGGTCATGTAAACGGAGCTAACAATCACACACATCAGCTAACCAATTTACGTGTTGAAAATGATAGACCAGTTCAGATTAGTGCCAAAGGCAATACAGAAATTTCAGCACTTACAGATGTCGAAACTAATGGCAAAAATGCATGGGATAATGTGCCTACGACACTATCAATCTCTAAAGGAAGAACCATTAGCATAGACATAGCTGATAATGGTACTCAAGGACATTTTATGGGTCAACCAATCTATGGTATAGTTGAAAATTTGAAAATAGGACGATAAATAAATACAGCATATTTGTTCCATCAATTCTGCCACTGTTGTCGTTTGTGAACCATTTGACCTAATTTTTGTGCCCAATAAGATATTTCCCTGTAACTGAGAAATGTTTCAAATCTGACCCAGATTCAAAATTTGCGCGGTTGCCAATTCTTCATAGGATATTGAATTATTTCACCTGAAAGAAATTGTCTTACGAAGATAAAGTTGCCAAATGGTTGGCATTGGCTTTGCTGGGAGAGCGTAGGAGTGCTAAGTCATAAATTATTTGCTGCTCAACATTCACTGTGGGAGAGATAAGGAAAAAGGAAACAAATAAGAAAACAAAACGGAGTTTCAGGCCTGCTGCTTTAGCCCTAGGAATATCAATAATTGCAGACGCTCTGGATTACTTGGCTGCTCCGCTATTTAGTATCCCAATAATCGGTGACGTGTTTGATGTTATGACAACTGGGTTGTTGTATTCGATAACTAAAAGCAAGGTATCAGTCATTATGAACCTTGCAGAATTTATACCGTTTGTAGGAGACTTTCTACCTGTTTATACCGTATCTACTTTGATCTGGATAATTCGAGAATACGGTTATGAATCGTTTTTTAAAAAGTTACTAGCATTGATATCAAATAAACGCTAAGATCTTGTATCAAAATTGGGAGCCTGTATATGCTCCTAGAAACTATGAAGTTATCGGAAGGACAGAATGTAGAACTTAAGATATTATTACTGGGTCTTGGGTTCAATGATTGCAGAAAACTGCAGTAAAATCGTGGGCAATTAGTTTACGGCGCCGTTCTGCTATCATTAAACAAAAGTCTTATGAGTATCTTCTGCTCAAATATACCATATCGATTATGCCAATTATCACCATATCGTTATTTAGTGGAAGAACCCAAAGAGAAAAGGATAGGTTGGCAGAAGCAATAACTGAAAGTGCCTGTAACATCCTAGAAGTTGATAAGAAGGAAGTGATTGTGATATTTCGAGAGGAACCGCGTGGTAACTGGTATTCCGAAGGTGTCAGAATATAAATCATAATTTTGTAAACGTAACAACAGGACGAACAATAATCTAAATTGAAACAATGGATGATTTTGTTGACATTGAAAAAAGAAATACCGACTCCTGTTCTTCCTTTGTGTTACATGAACGCAAATACTAACTGGCTGTGTTATAGAACGTTACCAAAATAAATTAGAAATTCTAGGTGCATGTTTGGGATGATAATGTCTGCCTTCTAATTTGTCGAAAGACTGTATTGATCAAAAAGTTCTTCGGGATTTTGCTGACAATTTTTTTCATTGAGATGTTTATCTAGTTAGTATGTTCAGCAGACTTTGATGTTTTGTCACCGTTCGTGCTTTCTGTCATGTGCAATTTTAGTGGCCAATAAACCTGATAAAGCTTTTAGCTACTTGCTCTCGCCTACGTCCTTCACTAACGAATTCGAGCAATTTGCCTGTTATTCATTTCTTATCTACTATAGTCTTCAGCTCTGAGAAAACAAGACTTATAGCTAATAGAAATCCTTCTCTATACGATTCATCGATTTTTAATTTTTTTAATTCCTCATCAGTTATCTCGGGAAAATCCTTTCTTAGTATATGATCCGAATTGATAGGATTCTTGCTGTTTGATTTTTTTTCACGTTTTTCAGTTAGTCTTTTCTCCTTTACCGTCTTGTCAAATATTACAGGACAAACATCACTCTAATGCGTCGGTATCCACGACGCTATCGGTTCTAAAAGTAGCTAATAGAGGATTTTTCATACTAGCTGAATCAACCAGTTTATGGACAGATTTAACATGAAAAATAAGTTTGTGTTCACTTATCATGACTCCTCTTGCTCTTCCTCCTCCTTTTCCTTCTCTTCTTCCTCGTCCTGTTCAACGTCTTCTAGCTCATGGGTTTCATCCTTGATTTCTTCTCTTTCTTCCTCTTTCACTTCTCTTTCAGATTCGTCGCTCATGGTATACGAATAAGAATACAAACTATAATAAAAATAATTACAAATATCTAATATCTTTTTTAATAATGCCTTTATCCTATTAATTAGATTAAAGTTACTAAATTTGGTAGCCTTTAATATTGCTATTTTTTCTTAACTATACTTATGTTTGTCTTAGTGTGGCACGATTTTACACTCGCAGGTTTCCTGGGGACCGTTACAACTTTTACAATTTTTTGTTTCCGAATCTACAGCACCCCAACAGCGGGAACACCCCGTATTTATGACATCATCGTCTGCCATTAACTGCTTAAATCCAATGATACTATATAACATTTTATTCAATAGATATTAGTAATAATCAGGACAATTCAAAAGTTCACTTAGTTATGTAGGGACAAATCATGTAATGACGAATAAATTATTGTAACTTAAATTGCTAACATACCCATTAGTGTAGCCCAGGAAAGTATCTTTAAATATTAACATGCCACATGGTCGATTTAATGATCAATCATGAAGGTAAAAAATGTGATAACTGTGGAGATTCGGTCGATCGATTGGTTCCCCTAAATGACCCAACTAGAATTGGCAAGTGGTGGTGTTTGAAATGCATATACAAAGAAGGTAAGGCTAAATTTGATGCTGACGCCAAGAATGGTTAACCGCGAAGAAAGCAAATCCGGAAGAATCAGGAATAAATTTAATTCACAGACGTCGGTATGAGCAGTAAATTTAGTTCTGTTACTGGATTCCGATATATATTGCGGATGGCATAGCATAAAAGTTTTCCCCTCCTAATCAATAAATTCAAGTTCGTCGCGGCGGATCTGTTTTTTTCAGGTCACTCAAATTTAGAAATTTCTAGTTTCGTATATAGAGAACCTTACTTCACACCAGTATAGGCGCGGGAACTAATATTTTTGGTCTTCAGTAGATACTTGCCTTTTAGGGTTCATCGGGATTCGACTTGCATCTATTAGGGTTCAACTATCTGGATTCGACTTGCATCTATTAGGGTTCAACTAGCTTGGATAGCTTTTTCTTTTAAGTTGGGTATTATCCATTTCTGATGGATAGTTCTCTTCAGTTATAGGGTTTAAACCTTAGACATATGGAAGGCTGAACCCAAATTCTGCGCCTTTCTCATTCTCGTTATTTTTACCCCAAATCCTGCCACCATGCGCAAGAATTATTTGTTTTGATATGTATAAACCGATACCTGTGCCAATATCCGACTTTGTCACGAATTTCTCGAATAATTTTGGTAGAATCTCTTTATCAATTCCCTGACCATTGTCAATTACTTTAACTTTTATCTCTTTTTCTTGATTTAACTTCGTTACTTTAACAACTATGTCTCCATTTTTAGTAAACTTATCCGCATTTGATAATAAATTAGAAAGAACTTGAGCTATTCTGGATTTATCTATATTTAGAAATAGATCTTCATTGTCTTTAAAATAAATTACTTTGAGTTTATTTTCTCTCTTGCCATTATGAATAGTAATGGTCAAGTCTTCTATCGCATTTTTTATTAATTCCCTAAGGTTACTTTTCTCCTTGGATAGTCTAAAAGTGCCGCTTTCTATCCTTGCAATATCTAAAGTATCTTTTGTTAGTCTTTCTAATCTTGCCGTATTACGCTTTAAGCGCTCCATATAAACAGCTCTATTTTCAGGATTTAAATCCATCATTTCTACGAATCCCATAATAGCTTGCACAGGAGTTCTCAATTCGTGAGCAACTACGTTGACAAATTCTTTCTGAAGTTTATCATGCTGTTTTAAATTCTCAAATGCTACCTTTATCTTCTGGTTTGCTCTATCTAGATCTGTATTTAATCTCTGCATTTCTACTGCCTTTTCACTAAGCGACTCATGAGCAATTTCAATTTCATGCGTCCTCTTTTTAACTTCCTTATTCATCTTGTTTCCCCATTGAGACATAATAAAAATCAGGTAACTCATGGTTGCGGTAAACGCTACAAGGACTATTACGTTCAAGAGAAGCTCCGTATGCAACAAGTCCTGAACCGGCGACAGAATTTGAGAATATGGAGTAGGAATATTAAGATAGTATATTGGTTTAGCGTCAACGTAAATCGGACTACCACTTATGAGTGTCGAGCCATCGCCTATGTCCAATTCCGCAGTATATGTCTGTCCCGATATAATCTTACGGAATAAATTATTGACCAAGGGTCTTCCGCTATCCGAGATGATCTTTTGGTTCTCTGGAGAGAACAAGCTCTTTCCTATGGTACTATTGGGCAAAGGATATCCCGCCAGGAGCGTCGCGTTTTTATCGTAAAAAACCAGTCTCAATTTAGTAGTATCTAACACGTTACCATATCGCTCAACTAAGTCTAAGGTTGGGATACTAGTTCCTATCAAACCAACATAAGCATTCTTGCTGAAATCAAAAATTGGAACTGTGATTGCAACTTTCCATTTGCCATCCATGTTATAACC
>JBHENS010000032.1:0-290 GCA_046261955.1 Nitrososphaeraceae archaeon
GAATCTCTGTCAAAGGGTAGTGCTCCTCCACCGCATGGACACTAAGTAATCTTACCTCATTTTTTCCAAAAACTATCTTTTTATTATTTTTGTTACTCTGTTACTTTTTAATATCCCACTGAGCTTTGATGAATACGAACGTTGATTATTTCTGATTCATATATGGGCATTTTTATACCCAGAGATTTTTCGAATAGAGTTTTAAACTTCATAAACGGTAAAACCAATCTGCCGTTCACCCAAAAGGACGAGATAATTGCTTCTTTTTACATCTTTGGTAAAGATCATAA
>JBHENS010000032.1:300-16585 GCA_046261955.1 Nitrososphaeraceae archaeon
AATATTGATTGATTCAAATAACAAGAATAGCAATAAGAAAATGAATTTTGATATAACTAAAAGAATATCAGGAGACCCTACAATTCTTTCAGAGTGCTACGCATGGCATATAGCGTATTACAAACAAGATTACTTTTTTAATCTATTCAATCCTCTCAGAGGTACAGATCTCCCTCCAGATTTAGTAGAACAATTAGAGGGACGTATGTTAATGCTCGGATTTAATGTGAAGGATTCTGCGAAATTGACTTTTGATGATCCAATAATACCATTTCTACAATGGCTTAATGAATTGAGACCAAGTAAATGACACTGACAGCATGACATCTTTATGACAAAGAACATTAAAGCCTTCATCTTATCATTTGGTATGCACAACGTGGATAAATCGTATGAGACTCTCCTGTCCAGAATTCAGGGAGGTTTGGGTAATGCTTCAAAGAAAGATTCAACAAGACTTGAGATTCCTAAGCCTCAAATCATTTGGGTAGGGCAACGAACTATTTTTAGAAATTTTATGGAATTTCCTAAAGCATTAAGGAGAGAACCAGAAAAGCTGTTACTTTATTTGAATAAAGAGCTTGCCTCTGCAGGTTATATTGCCGGTGAAAGGGTTATTTTTCTAGGTCGAAAGGAACCTTCATCTTTTGGAGCGCTCATGGAAAGGTACGTAAAGGACTATGTCATATGTCCTGTATGTCAAAGTCCAGACACAAGAACAGAAAAAGCAAAAAAACTGGGCTTCCTGGTTTGTGAGGCATGCGGTGCTAGATCATCTATAAAGGGTAACTACGCCTAGCGTCGGTATCCGTCATGTAATTCAACCACCATAATATACACGGATTGCAGAATAAGACTGCTTGATATAATTGAAAAAAGCAGACAACTTGAATATCCCCATAAGCGTAATAATGGTAGTAGCAATTCTGTCTTATCCAGAATCCTTTTCTGTATTCAATGACCTGACATCAGAAGATCAGAATATTTTGCAGATATGCTGTACTTGGGGTGATAACCTGAATGATGGCGTATTGACATTTCATACGAATAACAATGAGATTTTCAAGATGAACAACGTGGTAAAGAACTCGTTTGACCAATGGGCTTTAAAGTTAGATAATCTAAAATTTTTAGAGGTTGAGGATGCATCAAGAGCGGACGTTTTGATTTCCTTTGAACATAAGGGCGAACAAACTGTCGGTCAAACTTCCAACGTTTTGGGTGATGAAGGTTTCATAAAAAGGGTAAAAGTAAGAATATCTGTAAATTTCAATGAAGAGCAGATAGAGGAAGATACTCTAAATCTTGTATTAAAACATGAAATAGGACATGTTCTTGGACTAGGGCATTCAAACTTTCATGATCTAATGAACCCAATAGTTAATTATCAAAATAATGTCATTACCAAATGTGAGATTGATGCAGTACATCTAGCAAACAATTGGAAATTAGTAGAAAACCTGCAACAACCAAAATTGCCAAAATTACCATTAGAAAAAACTGTCGACTGTGGTTCGGAAAAATTGTAACCAATCCGTGATCCTTGAACGACACTAATCAAACCATTATTCAATTAATTCAGGCGAGTCATATCAATTAAATCCACAATTTGAATTATTGTAAGCAATATTGGGATAACAAAGATTATTTGTCAGATGTATAAATAATAGAATAATATTTGCTTAATAGGTTTAGAGAAAAATTAATTCCTATTACAACACTAATGGGAAATAATTTCGGTTCGCTTGGTTTATCTCCAACCTTCTGGAGTATGATTGGATTTGCCTTTGCAATCCTATCAAGCATATTCTTTGGTCTTACAAATTTTTTGAACCAACAAGGCATAGAGTTTCCCTTACAAATATTTGCAAGTATCCTTCTCTTGATTTCTGGTTTTTTTGACATTGTAGATGGAAGTGTAGCTCGCGTAATGAAGAAATCTACTACTAAAGGTGCATTTCTGGATTCTAATTTTGACAAAATTTCTGAGGCTCTAATTTTCATAGCGATAGCAATCGGTGGTTTATCGAATCCGATTTTAGCAATGATTGCTTTGTCGACTTCAATATTAGTTAGTTATCTACGAGCGAGAGCGGAATCACTTGATATAGATCTAAAAGGTGTAGGAATAGGGGAAAGAGCTGAAAGATTACTAATCTTGTCAATTTGCGGCTTTATTCCAATTTCAGGATCAATTCAATGGGGAGTCATAATTATTATCTTGATCTCAGGTTTCTCTTTTCTTCAGAGATTTAGGTATGTTCTAAAAAGGATATAACAGTATAAAATATCTTATCCGAGCCTTCCTGTACTTCTACGTTCACTTTCTGATCGAACCTTTACTATTCCTCTATGCACAGCACAGGAAACGCAATAAAATTTGACATCCGTAGAAGCTGCGATATATGCGCCTTGAGCCCTTAGTTCTTTTGCCAAGATGGGTTCTACTAGTGTAACTCTGCCAGTAACTTTTTTTGCCTTATCTCTTGGTACCATGGCACCGCACTGGCTACAATGAACTGTTCCTGAACTTCCTTTCCCACCTTTTGCTCGACCTCTGCTTGTCCTTTTCTTCGGCATTATACAAATTCTGTATCTTCTTCTTTTAAATCTTCTGATGCTGCTTATGTCAACATTTATCAAATCAATAGATTGAATGATGATATTCAGCAATGAAGGCTGCTATACTATCCAACATAGTCGTAGACGAGATTGTGTCGAGAGATCTAAAGTCAAGTGAGAGCTTAGGTGGACCTGCGACATATTGTGGCATAACTGCAAGGAAATTTGGATTTGATACAACACTCTTTACTCATTTTGGAAAAGATCTTGACCCACAATATCTTGATTATCTGAAAAATCAGGGAATTTCATTTAATGGTCCTCATTACTCGGATCTTCCAACAACCAGATTTGTACTGAAGAATTTTGAAACTGATCGTGAATTAACTCTCCAGTCAAAATGTGGCGCATTAGATATAGAAGAAATAAAAAATGTAAAAGCAAATTGCTGGATAATTAGTCCAGTTTTTGATGAAGTACCTCTGGATATATTGCAATATTTATCTTCAACAAAGATGGAAGGAAATCAGTTTGTAATGTTGGACCCACAGGGTTACACAAGAGCTGTTGACCCAGAGGGGAGAGTATCTATCAGAAAAAAAATGGATATACCCATACATAAAGTAAATGGAATAAAGCTAGATAGCCAGGAAATCTCCTGCTTGACAAACGGTCTTCAAGGTATGGAAGGGATGAAAAAAATTCGCTCCCATTATGAAATCAATTATGTACTCTACACGCAGGATCAGATTATTCATCTTCTTGAAAAGGAAAGACACTATTGGTTAAATGTACCTAAATTCGATACTCCTGATTCAACAGGACTAGGTGATATTATCGCCTCTTCTTTTGCATGCACGATGGTAAAAGAAAAAGATTCTGTTTGGGCATTTTGTTTTGCAGCGGGCGCCTTAATTGCGGCATTACAAACAAGTGAGATTGGAATTAAAAAAATACCCTCCAAATCTGCAATAGAAGAAAACGCTTCATATTATTACAATACAATGAACTTTGAAATAATTTAGACATGTCGCATATCAGGTTTAAATTTGAGTGTCTGTTGACTTTTACTTGTTACAATGAAAGTGGCTATCTCAAGTCTAATCTCCAGGGACGATAGTCTAATAAACAAAATCAAGAAAATTTTAGACGATGAAAGCATTGATTCAGAGTTAATAAAAAGATCCGACAAAATGACGACTTCAAATGTAGATATCGTGATTACCGCTGGTGGAGATCGAGCGATACTTGATTATTCCCACTATGCTAAAGAATTCTCTGTACCTGTACTGGGAATATATGAATCGGATTCAACAGGATTTTTGGGACAAATCGACGTGAGTGATTTAAAAAAATCTATAGGCAGAATAAAAAAAGGTGACTACGAAATAGATAATGTATGCCGACTTTCTGTTAATGTTGATGGTAAAGAAGTTGAACCAGTCTTAAATGATATTTCTCTCTTCCCAAGAAAAAGTGCTACTCTCATGGAATATATATTAAAGATTAATGGAAATGATCTCTGGCATGATAACAGTGATGGTGTAATCATTTCCACACCAATTGGGTCAACGGCTTATTGTATGTCTGCAGGAGGGCCAATGGTTTTACAAAGGTCGCAGGTTTTTGTTATCGTTCCAGTCAATTCTATGGACAATACTCGCAGGCCTCTTATAGTCCCTAATACTGATAGGTTGGAAATTGAAGATATACTCTGTAGATATCTATGTGAGGTAATCCTAGATGGAGGAAAAAGGGTAGCTGTTCGGAAAAATATTGTATGCGAAAAACATGAATTTCCAGCAAAATTTGTGAGATTAATCAAGGATTCTCCTATGGATATTATCGCTAAAAAGGTAAAATTGGCAGAAGACCTGCTTGATATGCCACCCAGTGCTAAATTGATCTTAAAAACTCTAGAGTACGAAGGGGAATTGAGCCAAAAGGATCTGAGTAAGAGAACGATGCTACCAGAGAGAACTATAAGATTGTCCTTGAGTCATCTTATCCAACGCGGGTATGTCCGGAAGAAGACATCTTTGCGTGATGCCAGACAAAAGACTTACGAGCTAAACCTAAAACTTTGACCTAGATACAAGATGTTATGAATGCTTCAAATGCTTGTTCCGGTTTGCCTGGTATGCTGCTAAATTCCGAATGATACTGAACAGCGAAAAAGAACTTGTTTGATGAAAATTCTAGAATTTCTATTCTTCTCCCTTTATCGGAATGACCGGATAACACCATGCCATTTTCTTCTATGACTTGTCTATAATCCTGATTAAATTCGTACCTATGTCTGTGTCTTCTCTCAATTTTCTTATTGTGGTATATACTATTGGCCAATGTCTGGGGTATTATTGTTATATCATGTTTTCCCAGCCTCATCGAACCGCCAAGGTTAACATTATGTATTTGTTCTGGCATGAATTTTACCAATGAGTTATTATCATTAGGATTAAATTCCTGTGAACTGGCATCGACTAACCCACATTGATTTCTTGCAAATTCAATTAACGATAGTTGAAATCCAAAACAGATTCCTAAAAATGGTATATCATTTTGTCTAGCATAATTAATTGAATTTATTATTCCTTCACTTCCTCTAGCTCCAAATCCTCCCGGAACAAGTATTCCATCAAACTTGTTCAAGAATTTCACTTCGTCCTTATTACCATTCTCAAATCTTTCAGAATCGATCCATTCAACACTTAATTTCTTGCCCAGTTTTGCTGAAGAATGCAACAATGCTTGATATACACTCACATAGCTATCTGGTAAATTTACATATTTACCAATAATACCTATGTTTACATTTCCTGAAAAGTTAAAGAATGATTTTGTTACTTTTTTCCATTCGGCCCACCTTATGTTACGGTTTTTTAGATCAAGCTTGTCAGAGATTACATCAATTATTCCTTGATCTTTTAATATTTCTGGGACATCATAAATCGAAGAACAGTCATGACATGAAATAACACATTGCTCTCTAATGCTAGCAAACATCGAAATCTTATGTCTTGCTTCTCTATTCAGTGGTTTTTGGCATCTGACTGCCAGGATATATGGATGAATTCCAATCCTTCGGAGCTCCTGAACGCTGTGCTGTGTGGGTTTTGTTTTCTGTTCGCCGACCACATCCAAAATTGGTGCCAACGTTACATGTATGAATAGAGTTTCTGTATCGCCTTCTTCTAATTCCATCTGTCTAAATGATTCCAGGAATGGAAGACTTTCTATATCACCTACCGTACCACCACATTCAACAACTAAAACGTCATAACCTCTAGCTAGATTCTTTAAACTATTCTTTATTACGTCAGTTACATGAGGTATTATCTGAACACATTGGCCCAGATACTTACCTTCTCTTTCAGCCTTTATTACATCAGAATAAATCCTTCCAGTAGTAATATTGTGCCATTTTGTCATGGGTGTATTAAGAAACCTTTCATAGTTTCCCATGTCCATATCACACTCTCCCCCATCGTCCGTAACAAAGACCTCTCCATGTGCTGTAGGGTTCATTGTTCCTGCATCGTAATTCACATACGGATCAATTTTTGTGCAGGTTACTCTTAAACCAGTTAGCTGTAATAACTTTGCAACCGAAGAAGCAACTATTCCTTTTCCAAGACCTGACATTACTCCGCCAGTAATAAAGATGAACTTTGGAAATTTGTTACGGGGTTTGCTTTGTCTATACCGCACATTAAACTTTATTTTCTCACCTTTTTAATCGTTTTCAGACTATCTCATAATTTGAGCAAATGAGCCCAAAATCAGCAACAAAGATATAACTTTCTAGATCCTATGCACCCAGAAAATAATTTCAAACTTGTCCGATATAACCGACGTTAGCAAAAAAACCAAGGATGGCATTCACATACTCATTGTCTTTGTTAAGATGATACATCGTATTTGCCATTTTTTTCTCCTTTATCCAATCAATACTTCGCAAATCTTTTAGATTTCGTTTGATATCTTCTCTTTTTAATCCGGTTCTTTTATGGAGAACATAAATAGTTACCATTTTATTTTCTTCGGCTAGAGCTTTTATTATCTTGATTTTGCCGATCGTTCCAATTCCGTTTTCTATAATGGTCTTGCTATCATAATCCATTATTTTTTATTTATCTGTTGTTCTAATAAAGGTTCTAATTCCGCCAATGAGGTTATGTTCATTCCTATTTCCTTTAATGATTTCATTTCGATTATTTTTCTATCGAGAAGATCATTCATATAATCTTCAAATTCAAATTTTTTCATCTTGTTTTCATCTGCCAATTCAAGTGCATAAGTCCGAATTTCCTTTAGCTCAATGTATTGCTTTTTTCTTTTATTTTGTACTTTTAAAATGGCCATTAGCGTAACCAAATGACTCTTGGGAAGTTCCTTCAAATCCTCCACTGTAATCGATGGTCTGTTGTAGCCGTGGACTTTACGAATTTGTTCTAATGTGATACGATCGCTTCCATTTGCTTCTGCCAGATTGCCTGCATATAGCAGTAGGTCTAAAGCATATCTAACATCCCCACCAACCTGCGAAGATGTTGTAATAAGTGATACTTCATCAATTATGTCAGTACCTACAACGTTAGGATTGAATGATTCGGAAGATCTTGTAACGAGAATATCACTTATTTGTTCTAGAGAATAAGGTGGAAATTCTATTGGTATTCTTCCCAGAGTACTTAGTTCTGAACTATCGATTTTGTCATGAAAATCGGTACTCCTTGCTATGAAGATTACACCTATGACATTACAATGTTTTGATAGATCAAATTCATTGAGGCGTGTAAAGTCATAAATTATCCCACTGTCTTTGTTCGAGCGTAACAGAAACTCTAACTCATCCAAAATAATCAAAGTGTATAACTTGTTCTCATACAAATATGAAAGAAGATATCTCAACATCTCCTCCGCACTAAGTCCCTGTGAAGGAAGTTCGGGAGCAATTTTTTCCAATAGGAACCTATAGACTGCATATTTATTCCCACCCTGCAGTTTTAGATTTATGTAGGCAACCTTGAGTGTTAACCCAGATTTTTTGAATTCATTTTCCAACAGGTTTGAAAATTTTATTATTGAAGATGTCTTTCCAATTCCCGATCTACCTATTATTTGTGGTGTAGAAAACAAGAATTCATCTGGTTTGATGTATGAATCTTTAAACATCGTCAGTAGTAGCGACATTTCTTTTTCTCTATGGTGAAGCTCACTAGGTATGTATCTTGCCGACAGTTTTGACCTATCAAGGAATATCTTAGTTTCTGACAATTCTCAAATAGATTGATAACATGATCATAATATATTTATTAATTAATCGGTATTTTTGGAACCATTTCAAAAACTATCCCCTGTCGCATTATCGCATTATTGACTTGTAATTGGCATTTTTACCGTTTCATTATTCTCTAAAAGCCCATTTAGTTACGTCTGAAGATTTAGTAATACAGTTAACTAGTTACTGCTCGTTTTACCAACCTGTAATTTCAATTCCATCTTTTTCAACTCTAAATAGGAATAATCAGGACCCTACTACATGCAATGTCCGAATCCCAATGCACTTGGATCTACACTTTCTAATTAAACAAACGTAAGACCAAACACCTTTAATTCAATATACCAGATTTTAGATTAAAAGCTCTGTTATACCATCGATTATGAATTTGATACTTACAAGAATGATGGCAATCAAGACCATTTTTTTGAATTTGTCTTGGTCTATTTTGGTTACTATCTTTCTACCAACATAGGAACCCGCTACAGCAATCCCAAATAAAATCGGTATCAAGTAATAGTATTGCTCAGATAGAAATCCTGCTGATATGTAAGACGGAATTCTAGTTGCATCAGTGCCGAGAGCAATTACAGCCGCCGTAGCTATGTATTTTTCTTTTTCTATTTTCAATCCGGTTAGAAATGCCGCCCTCAAAGCCCCGCCTGTTCCTATGAGACCAACCATAAAGCCTGATATTCCTCCACCCAGAACCAAAGATTTACCATTAGCTGGGAAAGTAAGCTTGGGATTGAGAAGAAAAGTAAATGAAATAATTATCAGGAATAGCCCCAACACGAATTTAAGAAGAGTCTGTGACAAATCACCTACCAAAGTAGCACCAATTAGGCTTAAGGAAAAGCTTGGTATACCAAATAGTAGTAAAACGTTTTTGTCCAGACCATGCTTAAAAAAAACGATCCTACTTATATTTCCAAAAAAGTGAAATATTGCTACCAATACCAGAGCTGTCTTGAAATCTAAGAGATAGGATGCCAATGGAAGATAAATGGTAGATGAGCCAAAGCCTGCTGTAGTGCCTACAATTTCTGATAAAAATCCAATAATTAAGAATATGATATCTACTAGATCCACGTTTACTTGCCAGACTTTTGGTAAATTAATTTTGCTAAATTAGGTTTTAATTAATTCTAAAATTCGAATCTATCAAAAAAAACAAGATAAACTTATTAGATAGCCATACTTATTTTGAGAATCTCTTAAGTCCCTGAAAGAGGTTGCCAGGCACTCGAATACTGAAATTTGTTTTGATCCTCTTTATTATTTTACTACTGTTGTTTACCACGCCTATTTTTCTATAAACCAAATATCCTATGAGGGTTAATGCAATCGCTACAGAACCATGTCGGAGTAAATCTCTAAGGACGATTAAATTCGTTATCTCGCATAATATGTCACAGACGTTCTTTTTCTATCTATTCTTTCTTCTTTCAAAATAATCCATTACATGTTTAATGATATAGATAATTACAAATGTTCCTCCAACAGATAGGACAATAATGGACATAAGCCATATCACATTGCTGCTATTGATAACCATATAGTCCCCTATCATTATGGCATTAAAAAGTTACTTGTGTGTTAAATGTTAACATGGATTAAAGATTAGAGTTAGTGATGCTGCGGGATGGATTCAGATAAAATGAATGAAATATTCCACAAAAACCAACCATGAAAAAAGATGTTAGGAAAAATTGTCTGTCACTGTCAGAGATTAGCCTGGGATCACCGGCTGTGGCGGGAAAGGAAGCGTCAATTGGAAATGACGGGAATTATTAACACTTATCAGAGGCGAAGATAAAAACCAAGTATTAGGTATTAACTAAAATTTAATGGTTATATCAATTAGGGGAGAGTGCAAGGCATAATCCAATATGACTACTTCAGACACAGATATTTCCAATTAGACAGCAGAACTTCCGGTCTAGATATGATAATACTAGAACTGATCAAGTATGAGCGTCATTCATAAAAGCTACAACTATAACAGACTGCCAAATTATCCAAACTTATTTAAGATATTAAGACATAGCTTTACCAGAGTGGTAGATAATGTTTAAAGGCGAATTATATAGAAGTAAATCAAATCCATTCAGAATTAAGATTATTGATATTGCCTCAGATAACGTTAAAGTTCAGAAACTAGTGGATAAAGACCTAAAGGCTGCAGGCATAATGGATTTTAAATTGGAAGATCTAATGAATAGGATACAAGACGGTGAATGGCAATTGGACTATAATACAACTACCAAGCAAACTTTAGAGGACTAATTGACCATTAAGAACAGGGTTGTTAGTATCATAGATGATGAGCTTGATATTACCCAGCTGTATCAAGATGCCATATATGGCCATATTAATGGAATCTCGGTTGTTTGTTTTAACAATCCCGTAACTGCCTTGGAGCATTTTATTGAAAATAAAAAAGATTATGCTCTTGTTATTTCTGACTTAAGAATGCCAAAACTGAATGGATTAGACCTACTAAGCAAGATCAAAATGCTCAATTCAAATGTTAGAACGATACTAGTTAGTGCTTACGAAGTTAAAGAAGACAAAGTATTTCAGAAGTACATGAAAGACGGAATTATAGATTTATTCATCGAAAAACCCATTCCCATTGATTGGTTGCGTCAAAAGGTCAGGGAACAAGTTAAAGCATATGAACAAAGAATGAACGAATAAAACTACAATAACAATACAGTAATATCTCCATAAAAATTAATCCGCATACGCTATAGATTTATCTAAATATTTGATACCTTATAGATTAATGTGAACGACGTACTGATAGAGTATCAATTCATATTTGCAATTTAGTAAAATGGTAATTTCATTAAGTATATGGTCGAGTCCCCTTCTTCTTCTTAATGATGAGTGGTAAAGCTAAGTTAGATATGTTCTTACAACTGGTAATTAGATGGAGCTAGACATATTATCATCCAAGCCATGAAGAATAAATGTGGTTACACATATAGCAGCAAGGTCTAGTATTGTGTTGACTATAGATCGTATAGATACGATAGTAAATTCATTTATCATCAGATAACGTATGATAAATGGATCGAAAATGATAAGTCGCATGCGCTGTGAATTATGTAAAAGAAAAACATATTCACTCAGATACTGGTTTGATAGTATGATCTGTCCTGATTGTTACAAAATGCAGAGATCTGATCCGCTAACAATACTAGTAAGCAATCTTCGGGATTGAACAAACCTATTTTTTTGAAATTCTAATAAAGTTCCGTAATAATATTCAGTCATATCCATCTGGGTTTGGATTCACCAAGTCTTTTAATATGTGCACAACTATCGAGATGCTATTTACATGAAATGTTCAATTTGCAATTGCAGACCTGATGAATGTCAATCAAGTATTTCTCAATACCAATGCGCTAATTGCACACAATCTGAATGCTGCTGTAGGTCATACTTAAATCTCACTAGAAGTGACAAGTAATATCCTAGCTCAACTGATAAAGTTCACTTTAGTAAAACCGTTATGCTAACGAAAATTAATTACCAGGCTAGTAGAACGTTTTGACAATTGGATCGATATTGATCTATTAAATAGTCGGTTTACATTTACGTCTTTTAGTTTCCCTTTTGACACTAAGTGTCACCAAGTCAACTTGGTAACTTAAATAGTTTCTTTAGTAAACAATATCATTCATGATAGAAATAAAGGAAAAAATTAGACAAAGATATGCAAAAATCGCCTTAACCGGAAACACCGAAAGTTGTTGCATGCCCGACAGTGAATGCTGCCCCACGGATGGTTCTCCACAGCAAGCATTATTGACTGTGGGTTATGACAAGAAGGACTTAGAATCAATACCTCAATCATCCCTACTCGGAGTAGGTTGTGGAGCTCCACTAAATTTCGCCGATTTAAAAGAAGGTGAAACTGTAGTCGATCTAGGATCAGGTGCTGGTATTGACGCATTTTTAGCTTCCAGGCAGGTTATGGAAGGTGGAAAAGTCATTGGAATAGACTTTACAGATGACATGTTAGAGAAAGCTAAAACTGCCGCTAAAGAAAATAGCTTTACAAATGTTGAGTTCAGAAAGGGAGATATTGAGAGTAAAAT
Organism: Nitrososphaeraceae archaeon; assembly: GCA_046261955.1. GTDB lineage: Archaea > Thermoproteota > Nitrososphaeria > Nitrososphaerales > Nitrososphaeraceae > TA-21. The sequence goes on from JBHENS010000032.1 coordinate 12,259, forward strand.
CCCTGTCGAGGATCATTCAGCGGATGTTGTGATAAGTAATTGTGTAATCAATCTCACCACTGACAAAGTAAAAGTATTCAAGGAAGTTTATAGAATTTTGAAGAAAGCGGGAAAAGGGAGAATCACTATATCGGATCTAATCACAAGTAAGGAAGTTCACGGAGATGCTGTGAATCCCGACAAATGGTGTAGCTGCATTGACGGAGCATTAACAAAGGAAAATTATATCAATAGCATTAAAGAAGCAGGATTTCAAGATGTGAAAGTTATGAGTGAACAAGTTTACATGAACGAAACACAGACCGATGGTAGAAAGATTACAAGTATCGTCGTTGGAGCAGTAACACGAAAATGAAATTCTCATTTAGCAAATCTCAACCGGAACAACCTACACAGACAATTCTTTTTGTATGTGTAGAAAATGCAGGTAGGAGTCAGATGGCAGAGGGTCTTTTCAACAAATATGCGCTTGGTCGATGCCAGGCAATCAGTGCCGGAACAAAACCAGTATCACACATCAATCCTGTTGCAATCGAGGCTATGAGAGAAGTTGGAATTGATATCAGTAACCAAAAGTCTAAAGGAGATTACAGAAGATATCATATGTGATTCATACAAAACGGTGAATATGGGTTGTATGGATAAAGACTCTTGCCCAACCCTCTTTTTACCAAATGTTTTGGATTGGAATCTGGAAGACCCTAAAGGCAAATCCATTGAAAAGGTAAGGGAAATAAGAGATGAAATAGACCGCAGAGTAAACGAACTTGTTGCAAGTCTCAAGACTTACTAATAGATTAACAACTACTGAAAAGAAATTCATTGCAGAAGTTATTGGAACATTCATTGTTGTAGTTTTAGCAAGCGGTTCGGTTGTTATTGATGCTAAACTTGGTAAAACATTGGGCATTCCATTTATTGCATTTGGTCCCTTTGTTGGAGTTGCTATCGGTGTTTATCTTTTTAGTAAGATTTCAATGGCCCATTTCAATCCAGCTGTAACAATTGGTTATTTGATAACTAAACATTTGCGTAGAGAATTATTACTTTATTATTTAGCAGCTGAAATAATTGGTGCTTTTCTAGCAAGTTTATTTGTAAAATATTTCGTAGGCATCGAAGCTAACCTAGGTGCTAATGCTCCAAACTATAGTTTTTCACTCCCCGTTGTTTTTGGTATTGAGGCTTTAGCCTCAGCACTATTAATGGCTGTCATATTTGCAGTTGTTTACACAAAAGGACTACGAGGATTTAGCGGTATAGCGATAGGTGGCATAGTCGGTTTGGATATTTACTTCTTTGCGTTTATATCTGGTGCTTCAATGAATCCTGCAAGGTCACTGGCTCCTGCGCTATTGTCAGGTTCGGTGAGTGATTTGTGGCTATACTGGTCTGCTACGTTTATTGGAACTTCTACTGTTGCACTATTATTACGAAAAACATCTCATGAACAAATGGTAAATACTAGCGAGTAGAACCCACGAACTCGGTATTAAGCCTCTAAGTTATCGAAGCTAGGCCGTATATAAGCGCCATAAATAATATAAATTAGTAAAAATGGACTTTCATTGACAAATGCTTTTGGAGTTAAGCCTCACTTAAATGGCTTATACAGCCGAATACAGTTATATGATTAAGGGTAAATTTACTTTCTGATGTGACTTTGAGTAAATTTTTCTCAAGAGAAACTGGGATTAAAACATTGGCCGATAATTCTTACAAAGCAGTCAATGAGGGTTTTTATGATGCAGACAAATATAACTATAGCAGTCATACTGTAATTTCTCTTAAAAAAGTAATCCTAACATGTGATCACGTTCCCATAATTTCAGAAATAAAATTTTCCTCGCCGTCAAAGGGTAAAATTCTTGACCAATCCGAAATAAGTCCCAAGGATTTGGCAATACAAATGACCAATTCTGGTTCAATCGGAATTTCTGTATTGACTCAGCCCTACTTGTTTGATGGTTCTATACATAATCTTGCATCTATTAGAAAGAGTGTCAAAGTACCACTATTGATGAAAGATATCATAGTTAGTGAGGTTCAAATAGATGCAGCCAGGAAAATAGGTGCAGACGGCATCTTATTGATCAAAACCGTTTTCGATAAAGGATTTGCCGAGGGAAGCTTGGAAAAATTTTCTGATTACGCCACGAAAAAGGGCCTCGAAGTCATTACTGAAGTCCATTCAGAGGACGAATTTAAAGAGATCCTGAAAAATAAAAATCAGCTTATTGGCATTAATAATAGGAATTTGAATACCCTTAAAGTGGACATTAGCGTTACCATTGAATTGCTACAAAAATTTGATAAACAGAAAAACATCATAATTAGTGAAAGTGGAATATCTAATTCAGATGACATAAAGAAACTAAGGTCAATTGGAGTTGATGCATTTCTTATTGGCACAAGTATAATGGAATCGGGAAATGTTTTTGAAAAGATAAAGGAGTTATGTCATGCTTAGAATTTTATACTTTATATTTTTTGTGAGTGTACTACTATGACCAAGTTACGAGGGTTTCCAATATCAGGTAAATATGGAAAATATGGTGGGAAGTATATTCCGGAAACATTGGTTCCGGCAATTAATGAACTTGAGGATGCATACGAAAAAATAAGTAATGATCCAAATTTTAAAAAGGAACTCGATTATTATCTTCAGAATTATGCTGGAAGACCAACACCTCTATTTTTTGCAAAAAATCTGACTGACTACGTAGGCGGCGCGAGGATTTTTCTAAAGAGAGAAGATCTTTTACACGGTGGAGCTCATAAAACCAATAACTGTTTGGGGCAATGTCTATTAGCCAAGAAAATGGGTAAAAAAAGAATTATTGCTGAAACAGGTGCGGGCCAACATGGAGTGGGGACCGCTATGGCGGCAGCTGTTCTTGGATTGAAGGCAGAAATCTACATGGGGTCCATAGATATCGAACGACAAAAATTGAATTTATTTAGAATGGAATTATTAGGCGCAAAAGTACACTCTGTGAACTCGGGAACAAAAACCTTGAAAGATGCCATAAATGAAGCGTTACGTGATTGGATAACAAACGTAAAGGATACTTACTATTTGATAGGCTCAGTAGTAGGTCCGCATCCATATCCTATGATAGTAAGGGATTTTCAAAGTGTAATTGGTGAGGAAATCAAATCACAGTTAAGAAACTTTACTAAAAGATCTCCTCACGCTCTTGTCTGTTGCGTAGGAGGTGGGAGTAATGCAATGGGTACTTTTTTCCCGTTTCTAGATGATAAAGATGTGTCTCTGTATGGCGTTGAAGCTGGTGGTCTGGGTATCAGAACAGGAAAACATTCCGCCACACTGAAGGAAGGATCCGAAGGTATTCTACACGGAATGAGAACATATCTTTTACAAGATGAGTTTGGACAGATAAATGACACACATAGTATTTCAGCTGGATTGGACTATCCAGGTGTGGGTCCTCAACATGTTCAGTTGAAAGATATTGAACGTGCAGAATATGTTACTTGTAATGATAATGAAGCTCTGGATGCCTTCTTTATACTTTCAAGGTTGGAAGGAATAATAGCTGCCTTAGAATCATGCCACGCAGTTTCCTATGCAATGAAGCTGGCAAAAAAAATGCGAAAAGACGAAAACATCATTGTTACGTTGTCCGGTAGAGGTGATAAGGATATAGATCAAGTGATTAAGTTTAGAAAAAAATACACTGGCAGGTCACAGTAAGTGTCTTATTTACAGAACAATAGAATTGAGAAAAAATTCTCTCAATTAAAATCAATGAAGCAAAAGGGTCTCATATGCTATATTATGGGCGGCTATCCGAATCCAACAAGTTGTGAGAAAATAATTTCCTCTATTGTTGATGGCGGTGCTGACATTATTGAAATAGGCATTCCTTTTTCAGACCCCATAGCAGACGGACCAGTAATTCAGGAAGCATCTTTTAAGGCGTTACAGAATGGAATCACCCCAGACAAATGTTTGAATCTGATAAAAAGGACGAGAAAGAAATATCCGGAGCTTCCAATAGTAATCATGACATATTCCAATATTTTGCAAAAAAATGGATTCAGAAAATTCATGGAGGTGGCAAAGTATGCAGGAGCGGATGGTTTTGTCTTAGCTGATATGACTATTGAAGAATCAAGAGAATATTTAGAGTATTCTAAAAACCTTGAACTGGCATCTATCTTTCTTGTTGCGCCAAATACATCAAATTTAAGAATAAAAAAAACACTAGATGTTTCAACAGGTTTTGTTTACGTAGTTTCCGTATATGGTACCACTGGAATGAGAAATTCATTTAATGAATATACACTTACTGCGATTCGG